>JANPIY010000732.1:0-10165 GCA_031425255.1 Planctomycetota bacterium | reverse complement strand
GCGACTGGTTTTCTGGGGTTGGTTCTAAACTAATAGCTGTTGGCTTTCAGCTCCTGGCTACTGGCTACTGGCTCCTAGCTCCTAGCTCCTAGCTCCTAGCTCCTAGCTCCTAGCTTCTAGCTACTGGCTCCTAGCTCCTAGCTCCTGGCCATTTGCTCCGAGCCGTCCGTCCAGGTCCTAAAGCCCCAGCCGTTGCCGCTTCCGCCACAGCGTCGACGGCTCGATGCCCAGCACCCGCGCCGCGGATTCGAACGTATCCGTCCGTGCCAACACCTTGCGGATGTGCTCGGCTTCGATGACGTCGAGCGAGTATTCGCCGCCCAGCACCGGCACCTGGCTGCTCTGTCCGCGCACCCGCGGCGAGAAGGCTTCCGGTTCGATGGTGCGCGATGGCCACAACACGGTGATGCGCTGCAGTTCATTGCGCAGCTCGCGTACGTTGCCCGGCCAGGGGTAGGACAGCAGCAGGTCGCGCGCGGCAGTCGACAGCTCATGGACCGGCACTCCGGCCGCGGATGCGAACCCTGACAACAGGCCGCTCGCGAGTGGAATGATGTCCTCCTGACGTTCGCGCAGCGGCGGCAGGGTGATCTCCACCACATTGAGGCGATAGAGGAGATCCTGGCGGAAACGGCCATCGGCGACCAGGTCGTCGAGATTGCGGTTGGTGGCGGCGACGATGCGCACGTCGGCCTGGCGCGTGCGGGTGTCGCCGAGACGTTCGTAACGCTGCTCCTGCAGGAAGCGCAGCAGCTTGGCCTGCACCGCCTGGGTCAAGTCGCCGAGCTCGTCGAGGAACAGCGTGCCGCCCTCGGCGACCTCGACCTTGCCCTTCTGGTCGGCGATGGCGCCGGTGAAGGAGCCTTTGACGTGGCCGAAGAGTTCGCTCGTCATCAATTCATCGGACAGGGACGGGCAGTTCACCGTCACGAAGGGGCCGCTAGAGCGGGTGCTGCGGCGATGCAGCGCCTGCGCGAACATGCTCTTGCCGGTGCCGTTCTCGCCGCGCAGCAGAACCGGGATGTCGGCCTGCGCCGCGCGCTGGATGGTCTCCACCGCCGCCCGCATCGACGGCGCGGTGGAATTTAGCTCCGCGCCGGAGCCTGCGCCGGAGCGCTCGTATTCGCTGAGCCGACGCGCGACGCGCTGACGCTCGCGCACCTGACTGACCAGCTCGCGCACCTGGGTCTGGCTGAACGGTTTGGGCAGATAGTCGGCGGCGCCCGCCTTCATCGCCTGGACCGCGGTCTCGAACGAGGCGAAGGCGGTCATCACCACGATGTGGAGATTGGGATTGGCCGCGATCAGGCGCGGCAGCAGGGTCAGGCCGTCGTGCTCATCCAGGCGCACATCGCAGAGCGCCAGATCATAGGTCTGGTCGCGGAGATAGGCGATGGCCGCATCGAGGGTTGAGGCGACATTCACCAGGCAGCCGAGCGACTTGAGATCGAGCGTCATGCGGGCGGTGAGTTGGCGATCGTCGTCGATGACGAGGATGCGCAACGCATCGGGCGTGGCATCACTGGTCGACGGGGCCGTCGTCATCGGAGCTGCCGCCGGGGAGGCGACTGCTGGCGTGGCAACGGCCTGGGTGTTGGCGGCCGGAGTGACCGCGGTGACAGGAGTGGTCGGAGTGGGCGGGTTCGGCATGAGGGTCGTCATTAGGCATATTCCACAAGGGTGTTACAAGTCAGAAATCGTGCGGAATCAGCAGTTTATTTCCCGGCTGGCATCATGGACGCCGACCCTAGGCTGCGCCGCCTCATGAACCGCACCGTTGGCGATCTCCTGCCCCTGACCACCGCCGCTGGACTCCTGGTGGTGGAGGACAATGCCGATGAGGTCGAGCTCTTCCGCGAAGCAATGCGCGAGGTCGATGGGAGCCTGCCGGTTACGATCGCGCCCACCATCGCCGACGCCTTGAAGTGGCTCGCCCAAACTGAAGAAGGGTGTCTGCCGCGGCTGGTGTTGACCGATCATCACCTCCCCGATGGCATGGGTCATGACATGATCGCCGCTTTGCGCGCGAACCCGCGCTGGGTCCGCTTGCTGGTAGTGATGGTCTCGGGCGACGCGACGCGCCCCGCCGGTCTCGAAGGCACGGTCTGGTATGGCAAACCCGATTCCTGGAAGGGTTGGCGTGAACTCGCCAAATTGCTGCTCGAGCGTCACTTGCCGAAGTCCTGAGCGTCCGTCACTGGTGGCTGCGTGTTTCATCCTCAGGCCGCTCATGCGACCAGTGGCGATAGCGGAGGCCAGGTGACGGAGTCGGCATGGATGGGAAGGTGTCCAGGAGCAGGGACCGAGCTCCTGCCGAAGTCGCCAACCACCAGAGAGGGACCTGGCGGCGGGAATGGCCAGAACCACATACCGGTACCCATGCCCAGACGGCTCAGCACCAGGGCCGCGAGATGCGTCGCGGTGATATCAGCAGGTCGCGCTGGTACCAGCCAGCGGCTGAGCGGAGCCGGTGGCTCACGTAACAAGGCGGCACGGATCTGTTGACGGAGCAACCGTCCCACCTGGCCATCACCATCGAGCACGGAGGTGTCCGTGCTGAGCTCTTGAGCCAAGGGCAGCCATACCGCGCGGAGGGCCACGGCGACCTCGAGGTCGCTCGTGCCGTTCAGAAGCTCCATCACCGCATCGGCATCGGCCGCCGCGATCGCCTCATCAAGTGCCCGCCGCATTTTCCGCTCACTGGTCACCGACGCCATCGAGCACGCCGGTTGCGAATCTGCGCGGGCGTGGTCCATGGGCTTGAGCTCCAGACCCGGCAGTAAGGCAATCGCCATGCCAAATAATGGCCGGGCTCATGGCGGTAGCGCATGAGCGATGCACTGCAAAGCGCACGGACCGCCTCAACCTGACGCGTTCCTCTGCACTGACGATTTCCTCAACGCTTCAAGGTGAAGGAGACCTCCGTGCCGTGACCGACCTCACTGACCAGGCTGGTTTGGCCATCGTGCCCAGCCGCCACGGCCTGCACCGTGGCCAGGCCGAGCCCGACCCCGGCGCGGTTGCCGACGGTGGCGAAGACCCGGAACAGACGGGCCTGGTCGATCTTGGCGATGCCTTGGCCATTGTCCTGCACGCTGAAGGAGCATGCGTGCTCATCGGCGGAGACCCGGACCGTGATCGCCAACGCGCGCTCAGGGTGGCGGAAGTCGATGGCGTTGGCCAACAACGAGCGCAGCGCCTGGCTCACCTGATCGGCATCGCAGCGCCAGCGCAGATCGTTCGCCAGGTCGACCGTGAACGTGACATCGTCAGGAATTCCGCTCTGGGCTTCCCAGGCGGCGGTGATCATCGGCCGCAAGGGGATCGGAGCGGGGTCGATGCGCGGGGTGCCGAGGCGCGCGAAGGCCGCCAGGGCACGTAGCTGGCGCCCCGCCTTGAGCGCGGATTCCTCGATGGTCGAGACCAGGCGGCGCGCCCGTTCATCGAGTTTTTCACCGTAGAGTTCCGCCAGCAACCCGCTCTGCACGCTGGCCCGACGGACGGCTTCGAGGGCATCGTGCGAGAGGGCCGAGGCGATCTGTCCCAGACGCTGGGCGAGTTGCTCCGCACCTTGCGCGGGCGGTTTTTCGGCCGGGATCACCAGTTGCAGTACCTGATCATCCGGCCCGGCGCACAGCCGCACCTCGGCGCTGAATTCCCGCTCGCGTGCGGTGCGGAAACGGCGGTGGTAGACCACGGTCGCCGCGCCGGTGGCCAGGCGGACATGGGCGTCGAGTTCAGCATCGAGATCGAGGGGATGACCGACCCGTTCGTAGGGCCAGGCGATGATGGTCTGCGCGTCGGCCTCGAGCAGGTGACAGAGTGCCGGATTGACCTCGACGTAGGTGCGGGCGGGCCCGAGCACTCCGACGGCGACAGCGCCGGAGTCCCAGAGTGCCGACCACCACTCCTCGTTGTTGCGCCGCTTCATGGTCAAGGCCATAGAGGTTCTCCACGAGGTACGCAACCGGCGGCTGGAGGCACTGGCACGGGAATTGCCATGGGTCATCCGTCCTGGCGAAACGCGAAGCCATCTTCGTGCCACCCTTCATCACCTCTGCCAGGCGGGAGCATCCCATGCGTCAGTCCTTCCTCTCATTCACCATCGCCACCGTCTGCGCCGTCACCCTGCTGGGTTGCGGAGATGACAACAAGGGTCCGATGGAGAAGACCGGTGAAACCATCGACAAGGCGGCCGAGAAGACTGGCGAAGCGGTCAAGGAAGGCGCGCAGAAGACCGGCGACGCGGTCAAGGACGCCGCCAAGTGATCTGATCGGCGCGTGCGCGCGCGGCGTGCGGAGCTTCTTTGAGTGACGATGCGCGTTTGTCGATGCCGTCCGCAGGGTCGATCGACGTTTGCATCACGGACTGTCGCACGCCGCACCTCACACGCTGCGCATGCGCCCGCGCTTCCTACTCCCGGGTCTGACGGAAATCGATTCCGACCACCTGACGGTTGATGGGGTCGCCGAGGAACAAGGTCTTGTTGTCGGTATGGAAGGCCATCGCCGAGGTCGGCACCGGCAGCTCACCGATGATGGTGAAGTCGGCGGTGTTGTAGAGATGGGTGCCCGAGGCGGCGACGGTGCCGTCGGGCGAGACCGCGTGGATCTGATTCAAATAGGGGTATTTCTCCAGGAACGCGCGCAGGCTTTCGCTCTTCTTCAGCGAATGCTCGGGGCTCTTGAACACGCCGATGATCTTGCCCGGCTCCTTGAGGTCCATGACGCAGCGGTTGAAGTAGATGCGCTTGTGCGGCTCGTCGACGAAGAGCGTCTGCTGGCGGCTGGCGAAATCGACGTCGGTGCCGGCCGGCTGGTTGTAGACCTTGATCGCGCGGTCGAGGATCTTCTCGGTGTCGGCGAGATCCTTGAGCAGCGCGTCGCGCCGCTCCTGGCTCGCACGGCTGGAACCGTTCTTCACATCGGCGTTGAAATCGTCGATGGCCTTCTTCTGCACCCGGCGCCGATAGATCACGGTCTGGACCTTGTCGGGATCGAACTCGCACAGCCACGAGGTCGCCGAACCGCAGAGGATGTCGCCACCGGAGCCATAGATGGCCAGCGAGCGGATGGCGAGGTTGGCCTCGCTCTCGTCCTTGCCGGTGGCCCTGACCACGATCGCCTGTCCGGAGTGGTCCATGAACCAGATCGAGTTCCGTCCGACGGTGAAGGCCTGCGGCTCGTGCTGCAGCGAGATGGTCTTGATCACCTTTCCCGTCGTCAGATCGAGGGCGACCAGATTCTTGGAGGTCGAGTTGGCGACCCACACCTCGTTCTTGGCGCCGAACTGCAGCGCCACCGGATCGGTACCGGTGAAGACTTCGCGCACGACCTTGCGCTCCTTGAGACTGATGAAGATCACCTTGTTGGTCTCGGGCGAGATGGCGATGAGCTGATCACGTTCCGCATCCAGCAGCATCCCGGTGGGATAGGTGTTCAGCGGAATCGCTCCGACGTGACGACGCAGCCGTTCGAACGGCAGTTTGCCCTCCCACTTCACGAAGTCGCCCTCGACGCGGAAGGTGGTGTCACGTCCGCGGTGGAAGGTCTGCACCAGCGATGACGGCACGGCGAAGCCGATGTTCTCCTGCCTGGTCGCCTTGGCCGAGACCACGCCCACCACCCGGCCTTCGAGATCGAACAGCGGACCGCCGCTGTTGCCGGGATTGATCGCTGCGTTGGTCTGGAGGAAGCGCTGCTTGCCGATCAGGCGTTCGGTGTTGCTGATGATGCCGTTCGATACCGATTGGGTCAGGATGGTATTGCCCATGCCGGGACTGCCGATGGCGAAGACCTCCGAGCCGGCGCGCAGCACGCTGTCATCGGCGAACTCCAGGACCCGCGCCTTGCTCGGCTGGGCGAGCCTCAGCAGCGCCAGGTCGTTGTCGGCGTCGATCGCCACCACCGTGACGCTGTGCGTGCTGCTGCGTTTGCCGTCGATGAAGACCACCTGCACCGAGGTGGTGCCGCTGACCACGTGATAGTTGGTGACGATCAGGTCGTCGGCGAAGGCGACGAAACCCGCTCCGCTGCCGGAGTTGGTCTTCACCACCACCACGCTGGGGCCATAGCGTTCGACCAGGTCGGCGATCGAGGATTTGCCGGCGGGAGCGGCGGCGATCGCGGCCGCGGTGACCGCAGCTCCCACCACCGGCGGCGCCGATGCCGCTGCGACCAGCGCGGTCTTGGCCACGACCTCGGTCTTGGCCGCCTCGGTCTTCTTGGTCTCGGCTGACGGGTTGGTGCGTTCATGCTCCGCCGTGAGCCGCTTGACCTCGGCTGCGGTCGCGGCCTCCACCGTGGCGTTGCTGGTCGGCGCGACCTCGGTGGTCGACTCGCTGGTCACCTCACCTCCGGCGTCATCGCTGGAGAAGAACCACCAGGCGCCGCCACCGAGGACCGCCAGCGCCAGCACCGGCAGGGCCAGCAGGCTGGCGACATGGGCGGCCTGCGCGGCGACCTGCTGGCCAGTGGACGGCTTGACCTTGAGTTTGGGTTCGGGTTTGACGAAGACCGGTCCCGGACTGGCGCGGGTGGCGGCCGTGCCTGGGGCGGCGGGTGGTTTCGGCTTCGCTGCCGGTTCATCGAATTCGAACTGCGCCGGGACGATGAAGGCCTTCTGGCACTTGTTGCAACGGGCTTCGAGCCCGGCGGAGGTGTAGGGCGCCTTGAGTCCGACGTTGCAGTGCGGACAGGCGAAGGACATCAGCTCGGTCATGGGATACCTATCTGGCAGCAGTGGGTTCAGCAGCAGAGAGACGATGCTGGTGATCCAACAGCGTGGTGAAGCCGGTGAAAATTGGCCGGGCGCCGGCGTGCTGTCAAGCAAACCACGTGGGTAGTGATGGAGGGCGACTGGCCTACCCCGTGCTTGAAGCCAGAAGCAGAAGCCGTGCTCGACTAGCTCATTGCCATGGGCTAGTCGCCTACACCCCCGGCTACCCCCCCTCTGGCTCCTGGCCATCACCCGCTGTCGTTCACGCGCCAGTTGCCAAATGTGAAGATTGGTGAATCGATTCCCGTAAATGAAAACCCGCTAGCCAGAAATACGAAATGCCGGGTCTGCGTTATACCGCCCAGACATTCTTGAGTAGATCATCTCTGGGCGATACCGTTTATTGGGCTCCTCGCATCTGCGATATTTACGATGGGGGTAGATGTGCCCGTGCGCAAACCTCCCATGGGAGGTCGCCTGCATGAATTGATCGAACAAATCTCGATGAACATCGCAGTATTCATATACACTGGTGTCATCAAACTTTATGTACATCTTCTTGGTGTTGGGATTATAGCCCGCAGATACAATGTGCGACGATCTCACGAAAAATTCGAATGCCGTGTCGTCAGGGAATCCAGGCGTGAATTCTCGTTTCTTGTAGCTGTCTCTCGATTTTCCGTCAAATTCAGACCGTCCCTCGCAATCATCGCTTGTCGACGACCCGCTTGCCTGTCCGGGCGCGCTCTCAAGCCATTCTTCGAGGATGCAATTCGCTTCATTGATAGCCTGCGCTTTTTTAGTGGCTGCGAGTACATCAGCCTCCGTCTGAAACCTATCGGGGTGCCATTGCTTCATCAACTTACGATAAGTTGATTTTATCTCATCACTCGACGGAATACGTCCAGTAAATTCAAATAATGACAATGCTTCTCTGGTATCCATTCTTTTAGAGTTTGGGGAAACGCCGGCCCCTCACCCCAACGCCCCCATGCCGAAGAACACCTGCTTCTTCATCATGCGGTACAGCCACATGTCCTCGGGGATCTCCTCCCCTTCGAGGTGATGACTGTGGCGCGGCGTGATGGCGTTGATCTCAGCCAGGGCGTCCCCGCGGCCGCTGTAGTCGGTGGCGTTGTGGCCCTTTATGTACTGCACCAGTTCCTGCGGATGTTCGAGGATGACGCAGCCCTTGGTGCGTTTCTTGACGAAGTCCTGGAAGCCGCGCAGGTAGGCGCTGTCGTTGATGGTCTTGAAGACGTCGCCGTTGTTGTCGGACAATTTTTCACGCGCGAACGACAGCGGCGGGCACGGTTCGATCGAGCCCTGCGGACCGACGTGGAAGCCGAGGCCCATCGCCGCCGGGCAGAAGGCCTCGCCCTCAGCCGTCCAATAGGTGTCGATGAGCAGGATGGGATGCCGCCGACGCAGATCGAGCAGGCGTTTGCGCAGCTCTATGATCTGCGCCTTCTGCATGCAGTATTCCGGATGCGGGGTCTCGCCCACCGGGCGGAAGATGTAATACCACAGGTACATCGCACCCTTCTTGATGAAGTGCTCGACGTAGAGGTCGTTCATCACCTCGTCCATGTTCTTGCCAGTGGCGGTGGTGGCGATGCCGTAGAGCACCTTCGCCGCCTTGAGCCGGTCCATGCCCTTGTCGGCGGACTCGAACACGCCTTTGCCGCGGCGCATGTCGTTGTTCTCCTTCATGCCGTCGATCGAGATCAGCGGCGTGACGTTGCCGACCTCGACCAGGCGCTTGACGTTCTCCTCGGTGAACAACATGCCGTTGGTGATGACCTGGAAATAACAGTCCTTGTGGCGCTTGAAGATGTCCCAGATGCCCTTGTACATGAAGGGTTCGCCGCCGAGCAGGGTGTAGTAGTACGCGCTCTGCTTCTTGCCGCTGGTGATCAGCGCGTCGAGATCGGCCTCGGGCAGGTAGTGCGCAGTGCCTTCCTTCTCCACCCAACAGCCCTGGCAGCGCAGGTTGCAGGTGTTCGTCAGCGCCACGAACATGAACGGCGGAAAGAGTTTTCCCTGCTGCATGCGTTTCTTGTAAGCGCGGATGGCGAGTGCGCCCTTGAAAGCGTAGAGGTAGGCGGCCTTCCATGCCGCCTTGACGCTGATCTCGGTCAGTCCGCGATAGGCGAGTTTCATCAGCATGGGGCGTTCCTTCAGGCTTCTTGCGACACGGACACGGGACGACGGGTGCGGCACGCGCGGACCCCATCACCAAGGAGATGAATGGCTTCGTCAATCTCGGCGGCGGTGGTGAAGCGGCCGAGACTGAGGCGCACCGCACCTTCGGCCGCGCGCCAATCGACGCCGATGGCCCGCAGCACGTGCGACGGCTTCGGCATCACCGAGGTGCAGGCCGCGCCGAGCGACGCCGCCACCCGCGGCACGTCCATCAGCAGGCGCTTGGCGTCGATGCCGGCGAACAGCACGCTCACGGTATTGGCCAGACGGTGCTCGGGGTGGCCGAGACGGCGCACGTCGCCGATGGCTTCGAGGCCACGCCACAACCGTTCCGCCAGATCGCGGATGCGCGCCTGCTCGGCCGCCATCCCGCCCACCGCGAGTTCGACCGCCTGGGCGAAACCGATGATCCCTGGGACGTTGAGCGTACCGGCACGCAGGCCGCGCTCGTGGCCGCCGCCATGGATGAGTGGCGTCAACCGCACGCGGGGCTCCCGGCGGCGGACGTAGAGCGCGCCGACGCCCTTCGGGCCGTACAGCTTGTGCGCTGAGAACGACATCAGATCGGCAGCGAGCGCCTCGACATCGACCGGGATCCTGCCCACGGCCTGGGCGGCATCCACATGCAGGAACACCCCGTGCTCGCGCGTGATGCGGCCGATGGCGGCGACGTCGTGCAGCGTACCGATCTCGTTGTTGGCGAGCATCACCGAGGCCAGGACGGTGTCGGGACGGATGGCGGCGGCGATCGCCGCCGGATCGACGCGACCCTGACCATCGACGCCGACCGTGGTGACTTCCCAACCGTCGCCCTGGAGGAACTCGCAGGTCTCCAGCACCGCACGGTGTTCGGTCGCCACCGTGACGAGGTGACGTCCGCGTCCACGCTCGTGCCGGGCGACGCCCTGGAGCGCCAGGTTGATCGCCTCGGTGGCGCCGCTGGTGAAGATCACATCCTTCGCCTGGGCATTGATCGCAGCGGCGATGGTCGCCCGCGCGCCTTCGACTCCACCCGCAGCGTCACAGCCCAGCCCGTGGGTTGCGCTCGCGGCGTTGCCGTAGTGCTCGGTGAACCATGGCGACATCGCCGCCAGCACCCGCGGATCGACCGGCGTGGTGGCGTTGTGGTCGAGGTAGATGCGGCCGTCAGACATCGCCGCGGACCCTAGCGGCCGCAGGCGGAAACCAAGGCATCGAATCACGACGCCTCACGTGATCCCTCGCGCCTGCAGACGTCCGACG
>JANPIY010000731.1:0-4814 GCA_031425255.1 Planctomycetota bacterium | reverse complement strand
TGGCGGCTGAGGAAGGCGCTGGAAAGCAGACCGCGCTCATTGCTCCACACCGCATGCGGCCAGCGGACGCGCAGGACCGCCTCATCCGGCGGCAGCACTTCCTGCAGCGCCAGCAGATCCACCTCGAGATCGCAGATGGCGGCGAGGGCGGTCAGACGCTGGTCATTGAAATCGTAGAGGTTGCCGGTGGCCAGGCGCAGCTCGACGCTGGCGTCCACGGTCGCGCGGGCACGTGGTTCGAAGGATGCGACCAGCCAGGGCCAGAGTCCGATCATCATGGCAAGGAAGAGGAAGCCGGCGCGCCAGCGCTCGCGTGCGACCACCACCAGGATGGGCAGCAGCGCCAAGGAGGCCTGCCACGAAAGGTGCAGGCAGAGATCGCCCAGCCACGACCATGGCGCCGTCAGCGATCCCAGGGCGATGGCGGCCACCGGCAGGGAGGCCGCGAACAGCCCGCGCCTCGCCAGGTGCCGCCAGCGTTCCCCAGGTGGAGCAGCAAGCCCCGAAGGTGGCGGGCAGCGGTGAAAATCCACGTCCGGATTCACTGCACCTGACGGACGTGTTCCAGCCCCTGCTGCAAGAACCAGCGGTAGGTGGCGGCGAGTCCGTCGGCGAGCGGGATCTTCGCGCTCCAGCCGAGCCCCTTCAGGCGCGAGACGTCCTGGAGCTTGCGCGGAGTGCCGTCGGGTTTGCTACGATCCCATTCGATACGGCCGGTATGTCCCACCGTCCGCTGGACCAGGCTCGCGAGCTCCGCGATCGCCAGGTCGGTGCCGCAGCCGATGTTGATGAGGTCCCCAGGCACCGCGCCGGCCTTGACGTGTTCGAGCACGAAGAGGCACGCATCGCTGAGATCATCGACGTGGAGGAACTCGCGCTTGGGCGTGCCGCTGCCCCACAAGGTCACTGGCGTGTGGCCCGCGAGCTTGGCTTCATGGAATTTGCGCATCATCGCCGGCAGCACGTGCGACGAGGTGAGATCGAAGTTGTCGCCAGGGCCGTAGAGGTTGGTCGGCATGCCGCTGATGAAATCGGTGCCGTATTGGCGATTGCAGTTCTCCACCAGTTTGAGCCCGGCGATCTTGGCGATGGCGTAAGGCTCGTTGGTCGGTTCCAGGGTACCGCCAAGGAGGTGCTCCTCGCGCATCGGCTGGGGTGCCAGCTTCGGGTAGATGCAGCTCGAGCCGAGGAACAGCAGCTTGCGCACGCCATGGATGCGCGCCGCTTCGATGACATTGGCGGCCATCATCAGGTTCTGATGGATGAAGTCGTAGCGGTAGGTGTCGTTGGCGAGGATGCCGCCGACCTTGGCCGCGGCGAACAGCACGTAGGCGGGTTTCTCCGCCTGGAAGAAGGCCTCGACCGCCGCTTGCCGGCACAGGTCGAGTTCCGCCCGGGTGCGCAGCACGAGGTTGCTGAAACCGCGTGTCTGCAAGGCCCGCACCAGACCCGAACCGACCAGTCCACCATGGCCAGCGATGTAGATCTTATCGGTGGGAGTCATGGCATACCTGCTGCGGGAGTGGTCGGGAAAGAAATGACGGAGGTCGGTGGTCGCGCGGCCGGGTCACTCGTGGTGGGCCGTCACGGCAAAGCCGTGGTCGCGTGCGAGGGCGTCGCGTTTGGCTTCCAGCAGATCGGTGGCGACCATCTCCTTGGCCAGCTGCTGGACGGTGATCTGCGGTTTCCAGCCGAGCTTCTTGTGCGCCTTGGTCGGATCACCGAGCAGGGTTTCGACTTCCGTCGGGCGGAAATAGCGGGCATCGACCGCGACGATGGTCTTGCCGGTCTTGGCATGGATGCCCTTGGTCTTGGCGCCGGTCCCCGACCAGCGGATGGGGATGTCGGCGGCCTTGCAGGCCAGTTCGACGAACGCTTTCACCGAAATCTGGCGACCGGTGGCGATGACGAAATCGTCGGGCGCCTTCTGCTGCAGCATCAGCCACTGCATCTCGACGTAGTCCTTGGCGTGGCCCCAGTCGCGCAAGGCGTCCATGTTGCCGAGATAGAGGCATTCCTGCAGACCGAGCGAGATGCGGGCGATCGCGCGGGTGATCTTGCGCGTGACGAAGGTCTCGCCCCGGCGCGGGGACTCATGGTTGAAGAGGATGCCGTTGCAGGCGTACATGCCGTAGGCCTCGCGGTAATTCACCGTGATCCAATAGGCATAGAGCTTGGCGCAGGCATAGGGTGAGCGCGGATAGAACGGCGTGGTCTCACGCTGCGGGATCTCCTGCACCAGGCCGTACAGTTCACTGGTCGAGGCCTGGTAGAAACGGGTCTTCTTGGCCAGGCCCAGGATGCGGATGGCTTCGAGCAGGCGGAGGGTGCCGATGCCATCGACGTCGGCGGCGTATTCAGGCTGGGCGAACGACACCGCCACATGGCTCATGGCGCCGAGATTGTAGATCTCGTCGGGCTGGACCTCCTGGACGATGCGGACGATGTTGCCGGAATCGGCGAGGTCGCCGTAGTGCAGATGCAGGCGGCGGCCCTTCTCGTGCGGATCCTGGTACAGGTGATCGATGCGATCGGTGTTGAATGACGACGCCCGGCGTTTGATGCCGTGCACCTCGTACCCTTTTTCCAGCAGCAGCTCCGCCAGGTAGGAACCATCCTGGCCGGTGATGCCGGTGATCAGCGCCTTCTTGACGGGGGACTTCGACGAGCGGGCACTGATAGCACTCTTGGCACTCTTAGGCATAGATGATCCTGTCGGGTGAGCGGGACACCCTAGGAAGCCACCCGAACGGGGCAAGATGGTGGGTGGCTCTGTGCAGCAGGTCAGCACACCACGGGCCATCGACCGCACGCGTATCGAGCGGTGTTTTCATGGGAAGCAGCGGGTGTGATCGGCACCCTTCCAGGAGCGTTGCCGTCCAAGGTCCGTTGTTCACTGATTCTTGACGTGAAGACATGGCCCCGCCTACGGCATCATCCCGGAAGCCGTGATGCGGAGGGGGCGAGGGGCGATGCGGAAACGGCGAAGTCCGGGAGAGCCGCGGTGAAGATTGGCGTCGGGTAGGCCACCTGCATCAGGCAGAGACCTCGCGCCGGAGCCTGTTGATGTCCGGCCGGGACATCCTCTCCGGCGAGCGCGGCCGTGAGTTCGGCATGCGCACACGTCCCATTGGCCACCGCGACCATCGCACCCACCAGACTGCGCACCAGGCGGTAGGTGAAACCGCCGCCGCCGACCTCGCAGCGCAGCCGCTGACCATCGCTGCTCCAGACCACGCGATCGATGTGACGGATGAGATCGCCATCGAGATGCCGGGTCTCGCCACGACGGCTGAAACCGCTCCAGTCGCGCTCCCCGGCCACGCCCTGGGCGGCCTCCTGGAGCCGCGCCAACTGCAGATGGAATGGCGTCCGCCAGGCGAACCGTGCCGCGAACGGATCGGGCGCTTCGCCATGATCGATGGTGTAGTGGTAGGTCTTGTGCACGGCGTGGTGGCAGGCATCCCAGTCCTCGTCCACTGCCATCACCGCACGGCACGCGATATCCGCCGGCAGGTGGGTGCTCACGGCCCGTTGCAGATCGCGGGACACCCAGGTGCGCGTGGTCACGACGTGGGCGACCTGCCCCTGCGCGTGCACCCCCGCATCGGTACGGCTGGCGCCCACCACCTGGGCCTGGGCTTCGCCGATACGGGCGAAGGCCGCGTCGAATACGCCGGCCACCGTACGCTGGCCAGGTTGGCGCCACCAGCCGGCGAAGTCGGTCCCATCGTAAGCGATCAGCAGGGCATGGCGCATGGACGACGATCAGAAGTGATGGTGGGTGGACTGGACGGACCGCGCGCAGCATAGACGCGTGCGCAGCACGGCCAGTCCTTGCAGCTAGGTCGGCATGGGAAGGGGCTTAGTCTCGCTCGCCGTGACTCCCGGTGCACCGTCCTCACTCGCTCCGGCGGCGTCGTCCGCGCCGTCCCTCTACATCGCCGGCGACGTCCACCTCGACGGTGGCGTGAGCGCGTTCCCAGGATTTCTCGACGCCCTGGCCGGCCGGCCGCCAGCGCGGCTGATCCTGCTCGGCGACCTCTTCGAATACTGGCTCGAGACCGCCGCGATGGCCGACCTGCACGATGGCGTGTTGTCGCGTTTGCGACGGCTACGCGCTTCAGGATGGCGGCTGGATCTGGTGCTCGGCAATCGCGAATTCGCCGCCGGACGTCTGCTCGCCGTCCGCAGCGGTTGCCAGGTGCACTGGCCACGGCTGGATGTGACCCTCGGCACGCGCCGGTTGCGCATCGTCCATGGCGACCGGCTCTGTCATGATCCCGGCTACCGCCTCTTCGCGGCGGTGATGCGCGCGTTCTTCTGGCGTGGCTGGTACCCCGCCTTCCCAGGGGCGGTGCAGGACCTGGTCGCACGTTTCCTGCGTCGCCGCAGCCAGGCGAAACAACGCCACCGTCATGAACGTCCGACCGGCAGCCGACCGCGGGTCTTCATCGATCGCCGCAAGGTGCAGGGCTCGGCGCGGGGGTGCGACACCCTGATCGCCGGTCACATCCATCAGAGCTGGCGACGCACCATCGGTGGCGTGGATCTGATCCTGGTCGGTGACTGGCCGTCCGGACGCGGGCATTGGGTGGAGGGTTTTGCCGATGGCCGGCTGGAGCGCGTGAATTCGTCGACATGACGGCCTCGGATGGGGATATGCCTGCAGGTCTTTTCGCCAGCTGACGCTGTCGTCTCTCAGGAGCTCGCACTTTATTGATGGCGCTGCGCCTCCCTTCCGCCGGACGTCGTGCGGAGCGGATCGCACTTGGAAGCCGCACCACTCGGTCGGTGTTCCGTGGACATAGTGG
>JANPIY010000730.1:0-7355 GCA_031425255.1 Planctomycetota bacterium | reverse complement strand
CGCAGATGAGCCAGAAACGCCTCCGCCGCCTGGACAATGGTTTCGGTCATGGTTGAAAAGGACACCCGTCTCGTCGTGGAAATCGCTAGCAGCCAGCTCTCCGCGCCGCAGCTCGGTCGACATTCTCACACTCTTCAAAGTGCCGGTCCAGCAGCAGCGCCCTCATCATCATTCCAAACTGCGGGTCCAGAGCAGCGCCCTCATCATCATTCCAAAGTGCGGGTCCAGGGGCAGCGGCCCCTGGCGGGGCGTAGCGGGGCAGCGCCCCGCGAACAACGATCCCCCGAGCTCGCCTGCGCGAGCGAGCGGGGACCAGGCTTGGTTTCGCGCAGCGAAACACGCTGGCGCAGCCAGCGTCGCATGTGGCTGATCGCCGCGCTTCGCGGCGACCGCCGCAGGCGGCGAGCGGCGCAGCCGCGATGTCGGACACAGGCGCAAGCCGCAGCCTACAGCGGATCGATCCTGTTCAGCTGCGCACAATGGACACACACCGCCGTATACGACTCCCCACGCGACGCGACCATGAAGACCTTGCGACAATGCGCGCAGGCCACCGCCCGGGTGCTGTTGGTGCCGCCGGCTGGCCGCGCTTGCTGGTTCGGCTGCCCCTGCGCCAGGGGCGAAGGCACATAGGAACCGGTCACCGTGCGCCGGATCCGCGCGGTGCCGATCTGGCCCGGAGGCTCCCCAGGAGGACGCACCGGTTCCTGCCCGGTCTGGCTGACGCCGCGCCGGATGAAGGAGGTGGTCGGGTTCGACACCATCGGCGGCGGCGCTGCGGACTCGTCATTTCCAGGGACGAGCGACGCCCGGATCGAAGTGGTGGGGGGACGCGCCTGTCCAGGTGGATCATTGGTCGGAGGCATGGTCGCACCCGTCTGCAGGAAAGGTAAGGGGGTGCGGAAGGCGGGATTCATCGACCGACTGGTGGCCGGGTTGGCAGGCGTGGTCGGCAAGGGCGAGCGGAACGACGGCATGCTGCGGGTCTGCGGCTCGCTCGCTTCGATCGGGAATGGCAAAGGCGTGCGGATCGGCGGCGGGATGCGGGGCATCGGTGGCAGCGGCACCGGATTGGCGAGCGACCTCGGCAACGACGGTGACGGTGGCACCGGAATGACCGTCTTGGGCTCCAAGGCGTAGCGATCCGAGACCGTGTCCTCCACGTCTCCCGGCTGCGACGTTTCCCGACGATGGGTGGTGGTGGTGTCCGAGCGAGCGACCCGCGAGGTGCCGAAGAAGGGCTGCTCACTCTCCACCCGCGCGGTGCCGCCACGCCTCGTCAGCACCTCCTCGATGAGGTTCTCAACCCGCCGCAACTCGATCGGTTTGTCGAGCACCACCAGGCAGCCGTACTGGTGCGCCTGCTGGGCCAGGGTCGGATGCATCGAGCCGTAGGCGGTATAGAGCGCCACCGGCAACAACAGCTGACGGCGGCGGATCTCTTTGAGCAGGGTGATGCCGTCCATGCCGGGCATCGAGACGTCGCTGATCAGCAGGTCATAGGCGTCGGTGGTGCGTTGGCGGCGCACGATGGCTTCCAAGGCCTCACTGCCGTGGGTGCAGGTCTCAACCCGGTGCCGCCGTGAGAGCAGGAATTCCGAAAGGAATAACACGCTATCTGGCCGGTCATCCACCAGGAGAATGTGTAGAGTCGTTGCCATGGGACGGAAGTCCTTGTCGTGCTTATTAGTTAGAGAGCCGATGAGGTGCAAGGGAAAAGCCTTGTGGGAATGTCGAATGCGATGCTCGCCGGGCTCACGGAAACTGCGAACCGCGGAGGCCGCTCTCGCCGCAGTCGGTGAGGCTGTGCATCTGACGGTGGAAGGCGGCATGTCCTTGTCACCGCCAGGCGTGCACCCCAGCATGGGCCCATGACCGGGCGCTCGCGTACCTTCACCATCATCGGCATCGCGCTGGCCGGAACGGCGGTGGCGTCGTGGAGCGGTCTGACCCGCTTCCCCGCCCCAGGGGTGGCTGCCGCCGTGGCGCCACTCCAGCACGCCTTGGCGGGCGGAGGTGAAGAAGATACCCCGGCCCAGCGCCTGGTGCGGGTGGAGGAACAGCTCATCCACGCCAACGCCGAGAACGCCCTGCTGCGTACCCGCCTGCAGGACTACCTCGGCATCCGTGGCGAAGGTGGGGTGCCGCCGGAGCAGGCGGTGGTGGTGCGCGCGCGCATCATCTCCCGGACCATCCGCCAGGGCCGGCGTTACTGCGAACTCGATGCCGGCGCGGTGGATGGAGTGCTCAACGGCATGGCGGCCTGCCTCGGCTGGAGCCTGGTCGGAACGGTGGTCGGGGTCCAGGAAGGGCGCGCGCTGGTGCAGTTGATCAGTGATAGCGAGAGCCGCATCCCGGCCTCGTTGCTCGACGGAGAGGCGATCATCGCGGAAGGCGTCCTCAGCGGCAGCGGCCGGCGTGCCCTGCTGCTGCTCGACTACATCGAGGAGCGTGACGGCTTGCAGGTGGTCGCCGGCCAACGGGTGGTGACCGCGGGCACCGATGGCCGGTTTCCTCCCGGTCTGGTGCTCGGCACGGTTACCGCCGCCTCCCGCTCCGCGACCGCGGACCATTGGCATGTCGAGGTCGCGCCGGTGCGCGAAGCCGATACGGCGGATTCGCTGGTGATGCTGAAATTTACCACCCTCCCTGGACGATGAGTGCGCAGGCGCGACATGGCGACCTCAGCGCCGCTCGTCGAGGGCAGGCGTGTGGCGAGTCCGTAAACCTCACCCTCGCCGTCCGTTTCACGACTCGTGTCGCAGCGGCACCCGCCCCGACACAACTGCGTGCGCTTGCGGCGTCACGGCGCCGCGGTTACGTTCCGCCGGCAGGAGTTCAGCCGATGCGCAGTCAAGTTCCGGGCGTGATGCTGACGATGGTGATGATGCTCGGCCTGGGCGGGGCAGTGGCGGCGGAGCAGAAGACCAAGGGCCCCGCGGCCCTGGCCGATGCGTTGGCGGTGTTGCGGGTCAATGACCCCCGCTTGCTCGATCGTGAAGCCACCCAGTTCGCTGCCGGACTCGGCATCAATCCGGAACCCTTGCGGGCGGCCCTCGCCCACCTGCTCTTCCACTCCCGCAATCTCGATGGCATCGAACTCACCCGCCCAGCCCTGATGGCGTGGCGGGCGAAGGAGCCCTCGCTGGTGGCGGTGATCCCGCTGAGCGACCGCCGCGCCTTCCTCAACAGCTTCGGCGCCGGCTTCGGCGATCAGGCCTCCCTCATCCGGGTCGGCGAGCGGGATGGCACGGTGGTCTACACCCAGAATGGCAATGAAGGGCTGCTCGAGTACCGCCTGCTGGTCAGTGATCGCGCGGCCTACCTCGCCGGCACCACGGCCCTGTGCCGCGAACTCGCGGAATTCCCGCTGGTCGCCGGCGCCAACGATCCGCCGCTGCGTTTCACCGCCAGCGCGGAATTCCTCGCCCGTCTCGGAGGGCAGTACGAGGCCTCGAAGGAATATCAGAAGGCGATCACCGAGATGTCGCCCGGCCTGGGCAAGATCCAGCAGGCCATGCGCGTCGGTTGGCAGGCCCTGGTGGAGCAATTGTCGACCAGCGAATTGTCGCTGCGACCGGATGCCCGCGGCAACATCACCTTCACCTTGAACCTGCAGGCCAGACCCGACAGCGCCCTGGCGGTGTGGATCGGCAATCAACGCAATCATCCGAGCCGGCTGCTGCCGTTGGTGCGTTCCGACCAATCGGTCTTCACCCTCGCCGGCAACATCGTGTGGCAGGGGCAGGCGGAGCGTTTCGGCAAGATCTTCGCGCCGGTGCTGCAGTCGACCTATGCCGAACGCTGGAACGCCATGGTCGACGGCAACTGGGCCGCGCTGTGGACGCTGGTCGACCGCGGCGGGCCGTTCGCCATGGCCAGTGATGTCGCTGTGAAGGATGGCAAAGCCGTCGGCGAATCACGTTTCCTTGGCGACCAGCCCAAGGCGCAGGAGCTGATGTCGCTCATCACCCTGGTGTCGCAGAACCTCACCGGCACGGTCGGGGAAGCGGTCACCGCCGGCAGCGCCACCGGCTACCTGGAACAGCATCCCGGCGGGGATCAGGTGCTGGTGTCGAACGAACGGTATCTGGTCAGCGTGCAGTCGAGCATGCGCCCAGCACTCGTCGCGGCTACCGAGGTGGTTGCGCGCACGCAGACCATCGGCGCCCCGGAAGGCCAGGCCGGCATCCTTCAACTCGGGGCCAATCTCATGCCGCTGGTGCGTACGCTGGTGGTGGTGATGGGCGGCGAGCTCCAGCCCGGCCTGCCGACCGCGCTCTGCCATCTGACGATCAAATCCGGACTGCCTGGGCAGTTGGTAGCCGAGGGAACGTTTCCCGCGCCCACCGTCGCGCAACTGGTGCGCGACTCCGGCCTGCTGCAATTGGGCGGCAAATAATCAGGCACCGTTTATCTGCCGGTCCTGAACGGGCCGTCCGAAATGGATTCCTGCTTTAGCCTGCTGGCTGCAATCCACTCGCTTCCAGCGCCTGCCCAGCCCCACCGCGGTTCGCGGTGGCCTCGGTCAGCGGGCGAGCTAGAACGCGCACCCTCATTCAGTCGTACATGCCGTACGTCGCGGAGCCCGTCATGCCCATCCCGTCCGTCGCCCCAGCCGTCACCCCCACCGCCAAGGTCGCCCTGCTCACCGCGGGCGGGCTGGCGCCGTGCCTCTCATCCGCCGTGGGTGGGCTCATCGAGCGCTACACCGATCTCTCGCCGCAGGTTGAGATCATCGGCTACCTGGGCGGATATCAGGGACTGCTGCGCGGCGAGTCGGTGAAGGTCACGCCCGAGGTGCGCGCGCAAGCCGGCATCCTGCATGGCCATGGTGGTTCGCCGATCGGCAACAGCCGGGTGAAGCTCACCAATGTCGCGGACTGCGTGAAGCGTGGCCTGGTCAAGGAAGGCCAGGATCCGCTCAAGGTCGCCGCCGAGCAGCTGACCAAGGATGGCATCACCATCCTCCACACCATCGGTGGCGACGACACCAACACCACCGCCGCCGAGCTGGCGAAGTACCTCAAGGCCAACAACTACAACCTCACCGTCGTCGGCCTGCCGAAGACCATCGACAATGACGTCTTCCCCATCCGCCAGTCGCTCGGTGCCTGGACCGCGGCGGAGCAGGGTGCCTGCTTCTTCGGCAACGTGGTCAACGAACAGAGCGCCAACCCGCGCATGCTGATCATCCACGAGGTCATGGGCCGCAACTGCGGCTGGCTCACTGCCGAGACCGCGCGGGTCTACCGCAAACTGATCAGCCGCCGTGAATACCTGCCGGGCTTCAACCTCGACCGTCAGCACCAGGACATCGATGCGGTGTATGTCCCCGAGATGGCCATCGACATCGTTGGTGAAGCCAAGCGCCTCAAGCTGACGATGGATCGCAAGGATTGCGTCAACATCTTCGTCAGCGAAGGCGCCGGTGTCGAA
Source organism: Planctomycetota bacterium (assembly GCA_031425255.1). Taxonomy (GTDB): domain Bacteria; phylum Planctomycetota; class UBA11346; order UBA11346; family UBA11346; genus BOG-1363. The sequence goes on along the minus strand of JANPIY010000730.1, from coordinate 1,916 downwards.
GCGATCGTCAAGGAGATGGAGAGCCGCAACGAGACCATCGAGCGCGACGCGTTCGGCCACGTCAAGCTCGACAAGGTCAACGTCGGCGCCTGGTTCTCCAAGCAGTTCGCCAAGCTCATCGGCGCGGAGAAGACGCTGGTGCAGAAGTCGGGATATTTCGCGCGCGCCGCCGCGGCCAACTGCGAGGACCTGCGCCTGATCAAGAGCATGGTCGACCTCGCGGTCGAGTGTGGCCTGCGAGGCGAGTCCGGCGTCATCGGCCATGACGAGGACCAGGGCAATGTCCTGCGTGCGATCGAGTTCCCCCGCATCAAGGGCGGCAAACCCTTCGACATCACGGTCGGCTGGTTCGACGAACTGCTCAAGGGCATCGGTCAGCCGCTCGGCAAGCGCATGGCCGTTTCGCACTGAGCCCGCACAGGGCAGCAATCAGCGAGCCCAGCGCGCCGCCGTCACGCGCTGCGGCGTAAGCGCTCGGCCTGCAGCAGTGGCAGAGTGCCGGCCATCGCCGCGCGCAAGGTGGCGAGCGTGGCCTCGCAGGTGGTGAGGTCGCCACGCTGGCCGCAGATCTCCAACTCGTGGCAGGCAGTGGCCAGGCCGCGGGCGCCCAGGATCTGGCACGAGCCTTTGAGGCGGTGCGCGGCCTTGCGCAGCGCGTCGGCGTCGCGGCTGCTGAGTGCGGTGGCGATGGCGGCGAGGTGGCCCGCGGCCTCGTCCTGGAAGATCGCGATGATCGCCGGCACGCTTTCACGGTCATCGCCGAGCTGGTCCTGCAGCATCACCAGCTCTCCTGGGTCGAACAGCTCCGGCGCGCTGACGGTCCCAGCTTCGGTGGGAGATGCGCTTGTAGCGGCGGGCTCCGCGGCACCCAGCCAGCCGCTCATCGCTGCGGCGAGTTGTTCCAGGCGCACGGGCTTCGACACGTAGTCATCCATGCCGGCCTCCAGGCACTGCTGGCGGTCGCCGGTCATGGCGTTGGCGGTCATGGCGATGATCGGTAGGCGCCGCATCGTCGGGTCGGCCTGCTCGCGCTGGCGGATGACGGCGGTGGCATGATAGCCGTCCATCAGCGGCATCTGGCAATCCATCAGTATCAGGTCGTAGGGTACCTGGGCGCTGGCGTCGACTGCCTCCTGGCCATTCGCCACGGTGTCGCCGCGGCAGCCGAGCTTGGCCAGCATGGCGAGCGCCAGGCGCTGGTTCACCGGGTTGTCCTCGGCGACCAGCACGCGACCGCGCAGGGCGGGCAACGACGCCTGCGTGACGTGCCCGGAGGCCGGTGTCTGTTCATTGCCGGTGACCAGTTTCAGCATCAGGCTGCGCAGGTGGTACTGGCGCACCGGTTTGACCATGCAGGCATCGATGCCGACGGCGCGGGCACGGCGGTCAAGATCGCTGATCATCATCGAACTGACGAGCACCAGCCGCGCGGGTGCCAGCAGCTGGTCATCGCGGATGATCCGCCCCAGCGCCAGACCGTCCATGCCCGGCATCTGCATATCCATCAGTACCACCGCAAAGGGGTCGCCAGCGCGCGCGCTGGCATGCATCAGGCGCAGTCCGCTGGGCGCGTCAGCGGCAACGTCGCAGCGCATGCCCCAGCCCTGCAGCTGTTGTTGGAGGATGCCACGGTTGGTGACGCTGTCGTCGATCACCAGCGCGTTGACGCCGCGCAGGCTGGACGCGCCGTGCGGCTTGGTGGCGGTGTGCGGCGTCAGCAGCAGGGTGAAGCGGAAGGTGCTGCCGGCGCCGGGCGCACTGATCACATCGATGGTGCCGCCCATCAGCTCGACCAGGCGCTTGCAGATCGCCAGGCCCAACCCGGTGCCACCGAAGGTGCGGGTGGTCGAGGCATCGGCCTGGGTGAACGCTTGGAACAGCCGCGCCTGCACCCCGGCCGGAATGCCGATGCCGGT
>JANPIY010000729.1:0-5534 GCA_031425255.1 Planctomycetota bacterium | reverse complement strand
TGACGTAGTAGAGCGCGTAGTCGTAGCAGGCCTGACAGGCCCGCACCAAGGCGCCGAACACCGCCGGATCGGTGCACTTGGCCCAACTGAAATTGTCGAGGATGGCGACCTTGTCGATCGGTGCGCCGACGCAGACCAGGTTGCGCAACGCCTCCTCGATGTTGGCGGCGGTGCTGTGGTAGGCATCGACATCGCAGTAGGTGGTGTTGAGGCCGCAGGCTACCGCGACGCCGCGGTCCTCCCCAGGGCGCGGTGCCACCACCGCCGCATCGCCGGGGCCGTCGTGATCGACGCCGACCAGCGGTTTGATGATCGAGCCGGCCTGGACCTCGTGGTCGTACTGGCGGATGACCCATTCCTTGCTCGCGATGTTGGGGCGGCCCATCAGTGCAATGAGGGCGCGCGAGAGGTCCTGCTGTCTGCCCGCCGGCTTCAGCGTGACGTCGGTCTCCTTCGGCACCTTGAACACCGCCGGGCGCTTGAGGCGCGGCACGCCATCGTGCAGGAAGTGCATCGCGACATCGGCGACCTGCTCGCCGTGGATGAACAGTTCGAGTTTGCCGGTGTCGGTGACCTCGCCGAGGTCGATCGCTTCGACGCCTTCAGCGGCGAAGATGGCGAGGGTCTTCTTGACGTTGCGCGGCGCGACGCTGGCGACCATGCGCTCCTGCGACTCGCTGATCCAGATCTCGGTGTAGCTCAACCCGGCGTATTTCAGCGGCACGCGGTCGAGGTGGATGCGGCAACCGTTCTCGGCCGCCATCTCACCACAGGCCGAGGACAGGCCGCCGGCGCCGCAGTCGGTGAGCGCGGTGAAACAGCCGGCGTCACGCGCCTGCAAGGTGGTGTCGAGGACCTTCTTCTCTTCGATGGCGTTGCCGATCTGCACTGCGCCGCTGCTGACGGTCTCCGACTTGTCATGCAGTTCGACCGAGGAGAACGTCGCGCCGTGGATGCCGTCGCGGCCGGTACGGCCACCGATGACGATGATGTGGTCCCCAGGACGCGAGGCCTTGTCGATGTCCTTCTTGGCGATCAGCCCACCGGTGCCGCAGAACACCAGCGGATTGCCGACGTAACGCGGATCGAAGCGGATGGCGCCGTTGACCGTGGGGATGCCCATGCGGTTGCCATAGTCGCGCACGCCGCTGACCACACCGCGCATCAGGCGGCGGGGATGGATGGTGCCGGGCGGCAGATCCTTGGGCTGCGCATCGAGCGGGCCGAAGCAGAACACGTCGGTGTTGAAGATCGGCTTGGCGCCGAGGCCGGTGCCGATGACGTCGCGCACCACGCCGCCGAGACCGGTGTTGGCGCCGCCGTAAGGCTCGATCGCCGACGGGCGGTTGTGGGTCTCGACCTTGATGCAGACGCCAGTGTCGTCGTCGTATTCGATGACGCCGCTGTTGTCCTTGAACACCGACAGGCACCACGGCTTGGCGAGGTCAAAGGTGGCGCGGGCGATGGTCTGTTTGAGCAGGTTGTCGATCACCATGGTCTGCACCGGGCCATCGGCGCCGACCGGACCGGTGTATTCGACCAGGCCCTTGAGGGTCTTGTGCACGCAGTGCTCGGACCAGGTCTGGGCCAGGGTCTCGAGCTCGACATCGGTGGGATGGCGGCCGAGGGCGCGGAAATGGCCCTGGATGGTACGCATCTCATCGATGGTCAGGCTGAGAGTGCCCTCGCGCGAAAGCTTCATCAGTCCAGCGTCGTCGAGCGCATCCAGCGCGACCTCGGTACGTTCGTGGCGCGCATCGCCCCCTGGGGCACGCAGGCGGATGGATTCGACCGGATCGATCACCGCCTCCTCGATGGCTTGATTGGCCAGAGCCTTCCAGGCCATGGTCTTCAGATCAGCATCGCTGCCGCCGGCGACCTCGACGCGGGTGCCGATACGCACCAGGTCGAGGCGGATGCCGAGGTCGGCCGCCCCCTTGATGATCGAGGCCTCGACCGGGTCCATCACCCCGGTCTTGCGCTGGACCTCGATGACCCGCCGCTTGCCCGCCGAGGGCGTCTTCAGCGTCGCCACCTCGATCACCGGATCGCACAGCAGCGTGGCTCCCAGGCGCTGCGCCGTGGCCGCATCCAACTCGCCGCACACCAGGTAATAGCGGCTGCGCCGCAGATCCTTCAGGCGGGTCAGGCCGAGCAGTTTGGCCTCATGGGCCAGGTGCGGATCGGCGGCGGGGGTTTGCGGACGGATGTCGATACGGAAGGTCGCAGGCATGGTGGGCGGGAGGGTAGGACGGACCGGTCTGGAACAAGGGGGCGCCGGCCGGGTCGCTCGCGTCCAGGTCGCTCCGGCTGCCGTCGACCAGGATCGATCCCCCTGCCTTCGACCATGACCGCCAGGCAAGACGCCGATCCTTCAACGCGAAGACCCCACGGCGCCAGGGGAATACCTCACCTGAACCCCGCTGCTACTTCGCCACCGCCGGAGTGAAGCGTTCGATCTTGTTCGCCACCTTGGGCAGCGTGCGCAGGTGGTCGTAGATCGCGCCCAGGTCGGCGTCGGTCATGCCGCCATAGGCCGACCACGGCATCGGCGTATTGGGAGCGCCTGGGGCGACCGGGTTCTTCGCCAACTCGGCTCCGGCGCGGAAACGTTGGATGAATACCTCCTTGGTCCACTTGCCCAGGCCGGTGTCGTCGTCCGGAGTCAGGTTGGCCGAGCGCACCACGCTGCCATCGGGGAGCGGGAACAGCACGCCGCCGGTGAACTCGGCGCCGGCCACCACCTTGCCGTGATTGGACGGGGTGTGGCAGTGCAGGCAGGCGCCGGCGTTCACCACGTAGGCCGGGTACTCCGCGCTGTCCACCGCTGGGGTGGTCGCGGGTGGTGCAGCGACCGTCGGGATCAGGCGCACGATGATGTTCATCGGGAAGGTCAGCTCGCGCTCCGGGATGGCGTTCTCGATCGGCGGCAGGCTCCGCAGGTAGGCGATCAGCGCCTGCAGATCGACCTGCGAGAGCTTGGCGTAATGACGCGAGGGCATGAGCGGAAACAAGGCATCACCTTTTTTGTTCACGCCGCTGACCAGCGCGCGGTGGATCTCACCATCGCTCCAGTCCTTGAGCGCGGCCGGTGTGAGGTTCGAACCGTAGATCTTCCCAGGGACGCCCGACTCGGCGGCGAACAGGGTGCCGCCAGCGCCGTCCTTGCCGACCAGCGGCGGAGCGGAGAAGCGGGTGGCATCGGTAGGCGTATGGCAGGCGGCGCAGGCGGCCTGGTGATGGAAAAGGTAACGTCCACGCTCGACCAGTTCCGGCGTGCTGGTCACGGCCATGGCCGGTGCCGGGCCGACGTCGGGTTTGGTCAGCACCACCATCGTCAGAGCGCCGATCGGCAGCAGGATCAGCACCAGCAGGATGAGCGCGACGACGATGGCGAGTTTCTTCATGGTCTTCCCAGGGTGAGCTCGCGCGGACCATAGATTGCGTGCTCCTGACGACAACCCGGCAGTAGGCCACCGCTTCCGGGATCAATGGGAGAAAGGCCGGCCGAAGAGAAGCGGAGACGCGGAGGAAGACAAGAACAGGGGCTTTTCGTCTCTGCGCCTCTGCGTCTCTGCGGCCCGATCCTCTCTCATCGACTGTATTGCCCCCCACTGATCACGCCGAAGAACCGAAAGATGGAAGCGAACCGCTTCGCGCTTCCCTCTTGGCCTGCCGCGCCGCACATCTACCGTCCCGGCCTCCACCGAACCCCCGAGCGCACCATGCCCGATCCGTTCAAAGCCTACGACATCCGCGGCCTCTATCCCCAGGAGCTGAACGAGGCGTTGGCCTATCAGACCGGCAACGCCACCGCGGTGGTGCTGAAGCTCGCCGGCAAGCGCTACACCGTCGGCCGCGACATGCGCGTCAGCGGACCGGCGCTCAAGGAGGCCTTCATCAAGGGCCTGGTCGATGGCGGCGTACACGTGGTCGATGTCGGCATGCTGTCGACGCCCGCGGTGACCTTCGCCATGCACCTGCTGGATACCGCCGGCGGCGCGCAGATCACCGCCAGCCACAACCCGGCGGCCTACGGCGGCATCAAGATCACCGGCCCAGGGTTCAAGCCGATCGGCGGCGGCACCGGCATGGAGGAGATCGAAGCCCTCGCGCGTTCGGCGAAGATCACCCGGGTCGCTGGCGGACGCATCGATGAAGCGGTGACCATCGACGCCTACGCGGTCTATCTGGCCAAGCTCTACCAGCCGAAGCGTCCGCTCAAGGTCGTCATCGACGGCGGCAACGGCATCATCGGCACCATGCTCCAGCACCTGCTGCCGAAGATCCCCAACCTCACCGTGGTGGCGATGAACTTCGATCCCGACGGCCGCTTCCCGGTGCACGAGGCCAACCCGCTCAAGGCCGAGAATCTCAAATCGCTGTGCGCGCGTGTCGTCAGCGAGAAGGCCGACTTCGGTGCCGGCTTCGACGGCGACGGCGATCGCTGCGCGCTGGTCGATGAGAAGGGCGGCATCGTCACCTGCGACCTCACCACCGCGCTGCTGGCCAAGTACTACCTGGCGCGCGAGCCCGGCGCGCCCATCGCCTACGATCTGCGCTCATCGAAGGTGGTGCCAGAATTCATCGTCAGCCTCGGTGGCGTTCCGGTGGAGACCCGCGTCGGCCACAGCTTCATCAAGGCGACGATGAAGGAGCACCACGCCGCCTTCGCCGGCGAACTCTCCGGTCACTACTACTTCCGCGACTTCTTCGGCGCCGACTCCGGCCTCTACGCCTTCCTGCTGCTGGCCAACATCATCAGCGAGGCGCCCAATCTCAGCAGCCTGATCAAGCCGTTGGAGAAATACTTCCACACCGGCGAGATCAACTTCAAGGTCGCCGACCCGAATGCGGTGATGGACAAGCTGCGCAAGCTCCCAGGCGCCAGGGTCGCGGAACTCGACGGCGTGACCGTGCGCTTCGCCGACTGGTGGTGCAACCTGCGCGCTTCCAACACCGAGCCGGTGGTGCGGCTCAACCTGGAAGCCGACAGCGCCGCGCTGCGCGATGCCAAACTGGCGGAGATCAAGCAGCTGATCACCGGCTGATGCGCCCGAACGGCCGCATCGCCGGGTTGCAGGTGTCCGACGGCGGCGTGCCCAAGCGCGCCGTGGCGTCGGCGTTGCTCACCACGGCCGGCCTGACCGGTGATCGCCAAGCCAACCGGAAATACCACGGCGGCCCGGATCGTGCGGTGTGCCTGCTCGCGCAGGAGGTGATCGACGAGCTCGTGGTCGCCGGTCATCCCATCCACGCCGGGTCGACCGGCGAGAACATCACCATCAGCGGACTCGACTGGGGTACGCTCGTGCCCGGGAGACGCCTGCGCGTGGGTACCGACGTGGTCCTGGAGATCACCAGCTACACCAAGCCGTGCCGGAAGATCGCGGGGTCATTCCTGTGCGGTGACTACACCCTGATCGACCAGATGCGACATCCCGGTCGCTCGCGACTCTATGCCCGCGTGCATGCGGCGGGAATGGTGGCGGTGGATGATGATGTCATCGTGAGCCTTGGCGCGTGCGGGGCCC
>JANPIY010000728.1:0-5949 GCA_031425255.1 Planctomycetota bacterium | reverse complement strand
CGGACTCTGCTGGTCTCCCGGCGCACCAGGCTCCTCGAGGAAGGGCGACCTGAGTGCCCGCAGGCGATCCGGGCTGTAGCAGATGCCGAAGCTCGCCAAGGCGGTGCCGTAGTAACGGCCCTGCGGATCGTAGATGGTTTCACCCGCCAGCGTCTGCGGGATGACCTCGTCGCGAAAGACTTCCGGCATCGCCTGGAGCAGGCCGGCATCGACGAGGTCGCCTTTGCCTGCCATCGACCGGTGATCGAACTCGCCGCCGCCAAACAACACATCGATGCCGATGCCGAGGTCGCTGGCGAGGAATGCCACGCGTGCCGGGGTTGCCGCTGTGGGATCGTTGAAACTGCGCTCGAAACCAGGCAGCCGCTCGGCCGCCACCGCGTGGTACTGCTCGTTGATCAGCTTGCTGATGTCAGACATGCCACCGGGCGTGCGCCAGTCGATGTCCACGTCGTGACCCAGTTCGCGTTGTGCGAAGAGCCGGAAGGCGCGGGTGAATTCCACACGGATGGCCTCGTTGTGCGGCGTGATGATGATCAGTGGCCGGGCTCCCACTGCCGGCTGATCGGCGGGCGCCCGCAGCGCCAACGGGATCGCCAGCAGGGCGAGCGGCACCAGCATCACCAGCCAGCGTGCGCTCATGCGACCACCGTGGCGTGGGCGTCGCACCAATGCTGGAAAGCGAACGAAGAAGAATCGGCCGCGGAGACGCAGAGACGCAGAGAAAAAGGCAAAGCAGGGTCTTTTTCACCTCTGCGCCTCTGCGCCTCTGCGGCCAAATATCTTGGCTTTACAACATTGGCTGGACGCCCGCACGGCGGCTGCCCTGGCGTGCACCTCATGAGCGCAGCACCACCACGTCCTCGCGCGCCACCGTCAGGTGCACCACCTCGCCGAGGGCGCGGGGCGGTGGCGCCTGTTCGTCGACGCGCAGGTCGAACTCGCCGCAGCGCACGGTCCAGGCGGCGGTGCCGCCGAGGAAGCTCTGCGCGGTGATGATCCCGCGGATGGGACCGTCGGTGGTGATGCGCAGGCGCTCCGGACGGATGCACACCGTCATCGCGGCGCCGGTCATGATGCGCGCGGGCATGATCGCCGGTAGGACGCCGAGCGCGCAGGCCACCGCGTCGCTGCCGTGCGCCATCGCGGTCAGCAGGTTGGCCTCGCCCAGGAAGGTCGCGACGGTGGTCGAGACCGGCCGCTCATAGACCTCGCGCGGGGTGCCGACCTGCACCAGCCGGCCGGCCGCCATCACCGCGATGCGGTCGGCGGTGCTGAGCGCCTCCTCACGGTCATGGGTGACATAGATCGCGGTGACGCCGGCCGCCTTGCAGATGCGCCGGATCTCCATGCGCATGGTCTGACGCAGACGCGCATCGAGGTTGGAGAGCGGCTCATCGAGCAGCAACACCTGCGGCCGGATGATGAGCGCGCGGGCGAGCGCGACGCGTTGCTGCTGACCACCGGAGAGCTCGGCGATGCGTCGCTGGGCGAAACCGGCGAGTTCCACCAGCCCCAGCACCTCGTCGAGGCGGCGCGCACGTTCGGCGCTCGCGACCCGGCGCATCTCCAGACCGAAGACCACGTTCTCGCCCACCGAGAGGTGCGGCCACAACGCATAGTTCTGGAACACCATCCCCAGGTCGCGGCGCTCCACCGGCACCGTGGTGACATCCTGACCGGAGAAATGGATGCTGCCGCGGTCGGGGGTGATGAAGCCGGCGACCAGCCGCAGCAGCGTGGTCTTGCCGCAGCCGCTGCCGCCGAGCAGGAAGAACATCTCACCCGCCGCGATATCGAGATCCACTCCCGTGAGGACCGGCGTCACCCCGTCGTAACTTTTCCAGACGTCACGAATGCAGACCGGGGTCATGGGCCGGAGTGTGGTGTGGATGGGAATGGCGCAACCGGGTCGCCCTGCAGCATAGGCCGCCCCCGCCGCCCCCGCGACATTCGCCATTCTGGATTGGACGGCGCGTATTACCGTGACGGCGCCCGTGGCTCCCCCGCTCCCCGATCCCCATTCCAACGGTGCGCTGGTCCGGCGCCTGCTTGCACTGAGCTGGCAGTACCGCGGCAAATGTCTGCTCGTGCTGTGGTACCAGTCCCTGCTCCTGGCCTTCGGCCTGCTCGGGTTGGGCGCTCTCGGCCTGGGCATCGATGTCATCCATCATCACCTGCGCCCGGAGCGCGCGGCACCGGCGTGGCCGTTCGGCATGGCGCCGCCCGCTTCGTGGCGACCGCTGACCATCATCATGCTGATCGCCCTGGTGATGCTGCTGCTGGCGCTGGCCCGGACGGTCCTCAACTACCTCTATGCGGTCGCCGTCGCCGCGCTCATCCAGCATGAGATCGTGGTCTCTCTGCGCACCCAGGTCTACGACAAGCTCCAGCGCCTGAGCTTCCGTTTCTTCGACGCCAACGCGTCCGGCACCATCATCAACCGCGTCACCGGCGACGTCCAGAACGTGCGCCTGTTCGTCGACGGGGTGATCATCCAGGGGCTGATCCTGGTGGTCTCGCTGGTGGTGTACCTGGTCTACATGGTGCAGCTGCACGTGTGGCTGACCCTGGCCTGCCTGGCGACCGCGCCGCTGCTGCTGATCGCCTCGATGGTGTTCTCGCATTACATCCGTCCCGCCTATGCCAGGAACCGCGAGCTGGTCGACGCCATGGTCGGCCGCCTGACCGAGGACATCCAGGGCATCCAGGTGGTGAAGGGATTCGCGCGCGAGGCGGAAGCGACCGCGGCCTTCACCCGCACCACCGACGCGGTGCGCGATCAGCAGCAGAAGATCTTCTGGCGCATCAGCCTGTTCGGTCCGGCCATGGACCTGCTGACCCAGCTCAATCTGGCGGTGCTGCTCATCTATGGCGGCTGGCTGGTGATCGCCGGCGAGCTGCCGCTGGGGACCGGACTGGTGGTGTTCTGTGGGCTGCTGCAGCAGTTCAGCGGGCAGGTATCGAACATCTCCAACATCATCAACTCGGTCCAGCAGAGCCTGATCGGAGCCAAGCGCGTCTTCGAGGTCATCGATGCCCCCATCGAGGTCGCCACCCGGCCACAGGCGGTACGCCTGCCCAAGGCCGTCGGCGCGGTGACCTTCGAACGCGTGTCGTTCGCCTATCGCAGCGACGAGGCGGTCCTCGACGGCATCGACCTCACGGTCAAGCCCGGCCAGTGCGTCGCCATCCTGGGCGCCACCGGCGCGGGCAAGAGCACGCTGATGTCGCTCATCCCGCGTTTCTACGATCCCACCGCCGGGCGCATCACCCTCGATGGCCATGACCTGCGCGACCTCGATCTCGATGACCTGCGCCGCAACATCGGCCTGGTGTTCCAGGAGAGCTTCCTGTTCTCCAACACCATCAGTGCCAACATCAGCTTCGGCCATCCGGAGGCGACCTCGACGCAGATCGAGCACGCCGCACGCATCGCCCAGGCCCATGACTTCATCACCGCGTTGCCGAAGGGCTACGAGACCCTGCTGGGCGAGAGCGGCACCGGACTCTCGGGCGGGCAGCGCCAACGCCTGGCCATCGCCCGCGCGATCCTGCTCGAACCGGCGGTGCTGCTGCTCGACGACCCGACCGCCGCGATCGATCCCGAGACCGAGCAGGAGATCCTCGCGGCGATGGATACCGCCATCGCCGGGCGCACCACCTTCATCATCGCCAATCGCGTCTCCACCTTGCGCCGCGCCGACCTCATCGTGGTGCTGGACGACGGCCGCATCGTCCAACAGGGCAGCCACGCGGAACTGATGGCGCAGGCCGGGCCGTACCAGGCGGTGGCCAAGCTGCAGTTGATCGATGACACCGACGATGAATCCGACGAGTCCGGAGTCCCGGGTCCGGGGTCCGGGGTCCTTCCGGTGGATGCCGCAGTGGCTCCGTCCGCGCATCCCGAATCCGCTCCCCCCTCTGCCAACCCATTCACAAAAGACATCGGACATCGGACATCGGACCCGGGGCAATCAAATGACCCCTGATACTGGCACCATCCGTCGGCGTCGCTCGCAGTTGAAGCTGACGCAGGTCGTCCGCCCGCGCGACGAGGAGGAGGATCTCGATCGCCGGCCGCTCGAATGGCGGCTGATCCGCCGCCTGTTCGGCTATGCCGCACCCTACCGCACGCTGGTGCGCTGGCTGGTGGTGCTGGTGATCCTGCGCTCGATCCAGTTGCCCTTGCTGACCTGGACCATCGCCCGCGTCATCGGCGGCCCGATCACCGACGGCGACTGGGCCGGCACCATGGAAGGCACCGCCTGGTTCGTGGTCCTGGCGTTATCGACCATCGTCGCTTTCCACTTCCGTCACCGTCTCGCCCTGCAGTTGGGCGAGGCCGTGGTGCACGATCTGCGCATCGCCATCCATCATCACCTGCACCGGCTGACCATGGGCTATTTCACCCGTACCCGCCTGGGACGCATTCTCGGGCGCGTCACCGGCGATGTGGAGTCGGTGCGCAGCGGTGTGCAGGACGTGCTGTTCATCAGCACGGTCCAGATCGGTCAGATGCTGGTCGCCGCGGTCTTGATGGTGTGGTACGACTGGGCGCTGTTCCTGGTCGTGCTCGCGCTGGCGCCGCTGCTGTGGATCATCAACCGGCATTTCCGTGTGCGCATGAGCCGGGTCTCGCGCGCACAGCAGGAGAGTTTCAGCCGCATCACCGCGAGCCTCGCCGAGTCGGTCAACGGCATCCGCGTGACGCAGGGCTTCGTGCGCCAGGACGTCAATGCCGGCCTGTTCCGCTCGCTGATCGTCGACCACGCGCGCAACAACATGAACGTGGCGCGCACCTCGGCGGTGTTCGTGCCCCTGCTCGATTTCAACAGCCAGATCTTCATCAGCATCATGCTGGTGGTCGGCGGCTGGCAGGCGCTTAATGGCCAAGCCGGGATCGATGACATCATCATGTTCTTCTTCCTCGCCGGGATGTTCTTCAGTCCGATCCAGGTCATCGGCAACCAATATGCCCAGGCGCTGACCGCCATGGCCGGCGCGGAACGGGTGTTCCACCTGCTCGACACCAAGCCCGACTGGGAGGACGCGGTCGACGCCAAGCCGTTGCCGGCGCTGCGTGGACAGGTGGAGTTCCGTGCCCTCGGCTTCGGTTACGACCCAGGGCGACCGGTGCTGCACGACATCGACTTCATTGCCGAGCCGGGACAGACCATCGCGCTGGTCGGCCACACCGGATGTGGCAAGTCGACGATCATCAACCTGATCGCCAAGTTCTGGCTCCCTACCAGCGGTGAGCTGCTGATCGATGGCCACGAGGTGCGCACCATCGCCACCGACTCGCTGCATCGCCAGATGGGCATAGTGACCCAGAACAACATCCTCTTCACCGGAACGGTGATGGAGAACATCCGGCTGGGCCGACCGACGGCGAGCGACCAGGAGGTGATCGAGGCGGTCCGCCGCCTGGGCATCCTCGACCTCGTCGCCGAGCTGCCGAACGGCTTCAACACCGTGGTCGGCGAGAAGGGCAGCGGCGTTTCTCTCGGCCAGCGCCAGCTGATCTGCTTCGCCCGCGCGATGCTGGCTGATCCGCGCATCCTGATCCTGGATGAAGCCACCAGCTCGGTCGATGCGATGACCGAGTCGCGCCTGCAAATCGCGCTCGAGACCCTGCTCAAGGGCCGCACCTCCTTCGTCGTGGCCCACCGCCTGTCGACCATCCGCCACGCCGACCAGGTGCTGGTGCTCGACCACGGCCGCATCATCGAACGCGGCACCCATGGCGAACTGCTGGCCATGGGTGGCACCTACGCCGAGCTGCACCGTCGGTTCAGCACCAGCGGGGACGAGGACTGAACACGCTGCCAGGAAGATCGATTGGACCTGAGCGACTGGAGAAGGACAACCAGCCACAGAGCCCACAGAGAGCACGGAGGAAGCAGCGGCTGTGCCCGCCTCTGTGCTCTCTGTGGGCTCTGTGGC
>JANPIY010000727.1:0-18305 GCA_031425255.1 Planctomycetota bacterium | reverse complement strand
TCGCTGCGAACCGTGGGGGAGGTGCCATCCATGCGCGGCGGATGCTCGGCTGATCAGCGCCAGGGCAAGGGCGGGACGGCTAACTTGCTCACGTGGCTCGGCGACATTCCGGGTGCGTCATCTCTGGCGGAAGAACTTTGCGACAACTGGTCAAACCGCAGAGGGCACAGAGGGCGCAGAGATGAGATTCCCCAGCTCTGCGCCCTCTGCGGCCTCTGCGGTTTGAATGGCCTTTCCGCTCAGACGAGGTGGCTTGGACACCCACCCGAAATGCCGCACAGCCGTTTATTTGCGGTACGGCGCCCAGGTCGGGGCGTCCTGCCACCCGCTGTCATCACCGCCGAAGAGCGCGTTCCAGGCCGGCGCTTCGCCACCCAGGTCGGCGGCGGGGGTCGCGTAGACGACGCCGTTGAAGGATAGCGCGAAGGCTTTGCGACCACTGTCTCCGTCGATCGGCCAGGCGTAGGCGACGAAGCAACGCTCGCCTTCATTGATGGCGGCGCCCTTGGGCGGGTTGGGCTGATCCGCGCCGTAGGCGCCATTCTTGCCATCCGGCAGGTAGATCGCGTAGTGGTACCCGTTCGACTGCGGCGCGGCGTCCATCCAGCGTTCCGCCGGCATCAGCAGATTGACCCTGAGGTCGGCCTTCTGACCGGCGATCGGGCCACCGGCGAGCTCGCTGAGGAAGCCGTATTCGCCGACATGGTCACCATCAAGGTCGCGGTAGCCGCCGGCCTGGAACTGGATCTGGGCGGGGAAGATGCCCGACTTCAGGGTGGCCGCTGCCGCCGCTTCATTGGAGGTGGTGCGGCTTTCGAGCAGGTTGGGAATGGCGATGGCGGCGACCACCGCGGCCACCATCAGGCCGCTGCCGCCCAGCATGCTCTGGCCTTCCGACACCAGCATCTCGCCCCGCTGCTGCAGGACCTCATGGCTGAGTCCGGCGTTGGCGATGAGCGAGCTGAAACCGCGCATCACCGCCTGCTTCTCCTTCGGCTCGAGCGGCAGCGATCCCAGTCCCATCCCGACGTAACCCTGCACCGCGCGGAGTTCGGCGGCGGTGTCGGAGACCGCCACCATCAGCGCGCCGGTGCCGGTCTTGGCGCTGGCCAATTTGCCGAGCGGGCTGGTCATCCAGCCGCCGTCGGCGGTGCTCGACCAGGCGCTCGCCAGGGCGGTGTCGCTGCTGAGCAGCCAATGGCCGCGGTCGCGCACCAGGCTCACCGGCAATGGCAGGTTGGGGATGGCCAGCGGCGTGGCCTCGCCTTCGGCCGGCAGATCGTTGCCGATCTGCTTCAGCAGGATGCCAACCAGCTCATCGAACGCCGGCGAGCGCGGGATGCCGATGGTGTACCCAGGGAACGGCGCCCCCGGCGTCTGGGCCACCAGCATGGTGCCGCGCAGCCCGCTGATCAGGCCCTTGAAGGTGGCGGTGGAACCGAGTGCGACGAGCTGCTGATCGGCGACCTCCAGCAGTTGCTCGGTGGTGGTGCCCTGGTTGACGGCGGTGGCGGCGAGCAACGGTGCGATGAGGTCGACCCACAAGGTGCCGCCATCGAAACCGAGCGCATACACCGAATAAGCGGTGGCCGGCAGGCGCGCGCAGAGGCTCAGATCGACGGGCGTGAGGAACGGCAACGTGGTCTTGGCCTCGAAACGCGATGCCACGTGGGTGGGAGCGAAGTCGATATGCGCGGTAGCGGGCACCAGGAAACGGTGCAGCGCCTTGAGCATGCCCTCGGCTTTTTTCGCCTCCTCGGGCGTCATGGCGAGGCGCGCGGTCTCGGCGATCGATTGGCCGTTGAAGCGGAAGGTCAGGTCGTGGGGGGAAGGCGCGATCACGCCAGGGATGAGCCGTTTGGCGCTGCTGCCCATCATCAGCAGATCGCCGATGCGGGCGAGGATGGCCTGCTTCCCCGGCAGACTGACCGCTTCCGCGGCGCCGAGCACCACCGTCGGTTCACCACCCGACTCCTTGAGCTTGGCGAAGACCTGCGCCGCCAACTTGCCGAGTCCGGCCTGGATGCTGAAGCCGGGTGAGCGCTTGTAGGCGGTGATCTCGTCCGCGCCCGCCGCGGCCGGCAGACCGAAAAGCGTCGCCTGCGCCGAGGTGAGCGACTCCGTCAGCGCCAGGGGCGCGAAGCCCAGCTCCTCCTCGATCATCGGCATCATGCTATCGAGGCGCGTGCGCAGCGGCACCATGGCCGGATCGCTCCATAACCGTCCGAACACGCCCGCCTGGAAATGCTGCGCCAGGCGTTGGCCATCGGCGATGGTGAATTGCGCCAGGACCGGCGCGTCGGCCGCGGCCACGAGGGTAGCGAGGGTACCGGAGACGATCGTGGCGAGCAGGCGGCGCATACGTGGTATTCCTGACGAATGGAACGGACAGGCGGGAGATGGTGCGGTTTCCACCTTCGGCGCAAGGGCAGGGGGAAGGGGACGCGGAGGGAACCGGCGAGCAGCAGTCGCCAGTCACATTCCGCGGCGCAGCAGTCCGGCGGTCTCGTCGAAGCCGAACATCAGGTTCAGGTTCTGCACTGCTTGGCCACTGGCGCCCTTGACCAGATTGTCTTCGGCGCTGGCGATGATCAGGGTGCGGCCATCGAGCGCGGCGGCGAGGTCGATGAAGTTGGTGCCGGTGGTGTTGGCGACCTCGACCTCCTTCAAGGTCTTGCGGACGCGCACGAACGGCCGGGTGCCGTAGGCGTGCTGCCACGCCGCCACCACCTGGTCGATGGCCACGCCGGGCTTCACCGTCACGGTGATGGTCGAGTGGATGCCGCGCGTGATCGGTGCGAGGTGGGGCACGAACGAGCAATGCACCGGTACGCCGGCGGCCAAGGACAGCTCCTGATCGATCTCGCCGGTGTGCTGGTGGCCGACCGCCTTGTAGCTGTGCAGGTTCTCGTTCACCGCGTGGAACAGGTTGTTGTTCGACTCGATGAAACGTTTGCCCGCGCCCGAGAGGCCGGAGTAGCTGACCGACACCAGCGGGGCGGCGAGGTCGAGCAGGCCGGACGAGAGCAGCGGCGCCAGGGGCAGGATGACGGTGGTGGCGAAGCAGCCGGGATTGCCGACCAGCGCCGCGGTGCGGATGGCAGCGGTGTGGATCTCGCTCAAGCCATACACCGCCCGCGGCAACAGCTCGGGACAGGCGTGGTCGTCGCCATACCATTTCTTGTAAGCGGCATGGTCATGCAGACGGAACTCCGCTCCGATGTCGACCAGCTTGAGGCCGGCCGCGAGCAGTTCCGGCACCACCTTGGTGACGTCCGGAGATTTCTTCGCCAGAAGCACGGCCTTGGCGCCACTGGCGCGGATGGCTTCCGGGGTATCGGCAGCCATCACCAGGTCGGTTTCGCCCGTGAAGCTCGGCACCGCGTCGGCGAGTCGTTGGCCGCCCAGTCGATCGCTGCCGGCATGCACCACGGTGAAATGCGGGTGGTTGAGCAGGATGCGCAACGCGATCTCACCGGCGTAACCGGTGACGCCGAGGATGGCGACAGGGATGGTGGTCGAGGCGGGCATGGCGCTGGCTTCCGGGGCGGCGCATTCCATCCGTAACCGCCCGCTGGGCAAGGTCCCTGCCGACCAGGACAGATGCCGCCGGCCGCTGCCGTCATCGTCCCTCCATCACCATCATCCCGACCGGCCGCCGACTCCCTGCGCCTCGCGACACCTGCACAACCTCGCGGCTAAGCAGACGGTGTTCGCCGCTGCCCACAGGTGGAATCCGCTCTGAACCTAGCGGGTTCCGTCTGTGATCAGGTGGATTGTCGTCATCCGTCCGTGCTGCTGACGATTCCCTGAAAGTCCAGGATCGGTGAAGGTATAGTGCTCATGACGGCAACCCGTTGGCCTGACGCCAGCACCGGTGGCCGTCATGGGAATCCCACATGCGTGTCGCTGCCCTGCTGCTCCCGTTCGCCTGCATGTCCATGGCGCCGGCCGCCCAGATCGAGTTCAACCGCGACGTCCGGCCAATCCTCTCGGACGCCTGCTTCGCTTGCCACGGTCCCGATGAGGCCAAGGCCAAGTCGGGCTTGCGGCTCGATACCCGCGACCACGCGCTGAAGGCCGCCAAGTCGGGTGCGTCCGCCATCGTCCCAGGCAAGCCGGATGAGAGCGAACTGCTCAAACGCATCCTCACCAGTGACGAAGACGACGTGATGCCGCCGGCCAAGTCGCACAAGACGCTGAGCGCGCAGCAGAAGGAGACCCTGCGAGCGTGGATCGCCCAGGGCGCACCCTACCAGGGCCATTGGGCCTTCATCGCGCCGACACGGCCGGTCGTGCCCGCGGTCACCGGCGCAGCGGCGGCATGGGGCAGGACGCCGATCGATGCCTTCATCAGCGAACGCCTGGCCAGCGAAGGCCTCAAGCCGCAGGCCGAGGTGGCCAAAGACACGCTGCTGCGCCGCGTCAGCCTCGATCTCACCGGCCTGCCGCCGACGCCGGCCGAGCTCGACGCCTTCAATGCCGACACCGCGCCCGATGCCTACGAGCGCGTGGTCGACCGCCTGCTCTCCTCGCCGCGTTACGGCGAGCACATGGCCACGCGCTGGCTCGACAATGCGCGCTACGCCGACAGCCATGGCTTCCAGACCGACAGCAGCCGCACCATGTGGCCGTGGCGCGACTGGGTAATCAACGCCTTCAATGCCAACCTGCCGTTCGACCGCTTCACCATCGACCAGCTCGCCGGCGACCTGGTCGAGCAGCCGACGCAGGCGCAACTGGTCGCCAGCGGCTTCCAGCGTAACCACCGCATCAATGGCGAAGGCGGCCTGATCGCCGAGGAATGGCGCATCGAGAACGTCATCGACCGCGTCGAGACCACCGGCGCCACCTGGATGGCGCTGACCCTCACCTGCGCCCGCTGCCACGATCACAAGTTCGATCCGATCTCGCAGCGCGAGTTCTACCAACTGTTCGCCTACTTCAACGACGTCGCCGAAAGCGGCACCATCGTCGGCGTCTCCAACCGTTCCGGCGGCAACCCCGATCCGGTGGTGCGCCTGCCGACTGCGGCCCAGAGCAAACGCGAGGTGGAACTGGGCGAGCAGATCACGCGGGCGGAGCGCGCGGTGGCGGAGGCCAAGCGGCAGATGCCCGAGCTGCAGCGCGCCTGGGAGGTCGGCTTCACCGCCCAGATCGATCAGGACATCCCGGCCTGGAGCGCACTCAGGGCCACCGAGGTCAAGAGCAGCGGTGGTGCCACGCTGACCCGGCAGTCCGATGGCAGCTGGCTGGCCAGCGGCACCAACCCCGGCAACGATACCTACGAGATCACCGCTGCGATCCCGGCGGGGCCCTTCACCGGGGTGCGCCTGGCTGTGCTGCCGGACGCCTCGCTGCCGAACCACAGCCTCGGGCGCGCTGGCAACGGCAACTTCGTGCTCAGCGGCATCGAGGCCGAGATCATCGCCCCGTCGCTGGCGCAACCACTGGTAGCGGATTTCACCGCCGCTGAGGCCAGCTATCAGCAGAAGGGCTGGGAGGTCGCGCAGATCGTCCGGGACCAGCCCAAGGCCGGCGACAAGAAGAAGGGCACGGACGCCAAGAAGCCGAAGAACCAGACCGGCTGGGCGGTCGACGGCAACGATGAGAAGAACCGCATCGAGCGACGGGCAATGTTCCTCTGCCCGACCATCGAAGTGCCGGAGCGGGCCACCATCACCATCCGCCTGATCCACGGCTCACCGTATGCGGACCACAACATCGGCCGCTTCGCCCTCAGCACCGCCCGGCTGCCCATGAACGTGATGAAGATCGATGGCGCCAAGGTCGACGATAGTGTGCGCGAGGGCCTGCACATCGCCCCGGGCAAACGCAGTGCCAAGCAGAAGGAGGAGCTGGCGAAGTTCTTCAAGGACAGCAGCGACAATCCGCTGCGCCGCGCCGAAGCCGAACTCGTGAGTGCGCGCAAGGCGGTCGAGGATCTCCAGAACGAGATGACCGCGACCATGGTGATGCGCGAGCTGCCCAAGCCGCGCGCGGCGCACATCCTCCTGCGTGGCGAATACGACAAGCTCGGCGACGTGGTCCAGCGCGCCCTGCCAGCGGCGCTGCCGCCGCTGCCGACCGGCGCGCCGAACAATCGCCTCGGCTTGGCCCGCTGGCTGGTGTCGGGCGCACACCCGCTGACCGCGCGGGTCTGGGTCAACCGCGCCTGGGAGCAGCTTTTCGGCGTCGGCCTGGTCAAGACCTCGGAGAACTTCGGCTCGCAGGCCGACTGGCCGAGCCACCTCGCGCTGCTCGACTGGTTGGCGTGCGAATTCGCCGCGCCCACCGCGCTGCCGCGCGTCGCCGGCGTAACGGCGCAGCGCTGGGACATGAAGGCGATGCAGAAGCTGATGGTGATGAGCGCGGCCTACCGTCAGCAGACTCGCACCACCCCGGCGTTGAGCGAACGCGATCCCGACAACCGCCTGCTGGCGCGTGGACCGCGCTTCCGCCTCGGCGCCGAGGTCCTGCGCGATCAGGCTCTGGCGGTGTCCGGCCTGCTGGTCGAGAAGCTCGGCGGCCCGAGCGTGCGTCCCTACATGCCGGTCGGGGTGTGGGACGAGACCAGCGTCTACGGCGACCTGCGCGGCTATCAGGCCGACACCGGCGAGGGGCTCTACCGTCGCACGCTCTATACCGTGTGGAAACGCACCGCCGCGCCGCCGACCATGCTGCTGTTCGATTCGCCGAGCCGCGAGATCTGCACGGTCAAGCGCTCGCGCACCAACACCCCGCTGCAGGCCCTGGCGCTGCTGAACGAGGTCACCTACATCGAGGCCGCGCGACGGCTGGCGGAGCGCATGCTGAAGGAGGGTGGGAGCACGCCGGCGCAGCGCATCGGCTGGGCCTTCCGCCTGGTCACCGCGCGCCCACCGCAGGTCGAGGAGGTCGCCCTGCTGGTCGCGGGCTTGGACAAGCGGCTGGCACGTTATCGCCAGGAGCCGGAGGCGGCGAAGCAGTTGATCGCTCAGGGGGCGAGCGTGCCGGCGGCGACCTTCGTGGTGGCCGAACTCGCGGCCTACACCACTACCGCCAACGTGCTGCTCAATCTCGATGAAGTCATCAACCGGGAATGATCCGATGAAGCCCTGGAATACTCCCATGCTGAACCGCCGCTCATTCCTCCAGAAGTCCGCCGGCGGCATAGGCCTGCTGGCGCTCGGCAGCCTGCTGGGCGGACGTGCCCAGGCCGAGAGCGGGGTGCTCGGCGCGCTGCACCATGCGCCCAAGGCCAAGCGCGTGATCTACCTGTTCCAGTCCGGCGCGCCGTCGCAGATGGATCTCTTCGATCCCAAGCCGGGACTCAAGGACCGCCGCGGCGAGGAGCTGCCGGCCTCGATCCGCCAGGGCCAGCGCCTGACCACCATGACCAGCGGGCAGAAGAATTTCCCGGTGGCACCCGCGATCTTCCAGTTCAAGCAGCACGGCAAGAGCGGCATGCAGTTCAGCGAACTGATGCCGCACATGGCCGGCCTCGCCGACGACTGGTGCATGATCCGTTCCATGCACACCGAGGCGATCAACCACGATCCGGCGATCACCTTCATGCAGACCGGCTCGCAGTTGGCCGGGCGTCCGAGCATCGGCTCGTGGGCCGGCTACGGCCTCGGCAGCGTCAACGCCGACCTGCCGGCCTACGTGGTGCTGACCTCGTTCGGCTCCGGCCGCAAGGACGACCAGCCGCTGTACGACCGCCTGTGGGGCGCGGGCTTTCTGCCGGCCAAGCACCAAGGCGTCAAGTTCCGCAACAAGGGCGATCCGGTGCTCTACCTGTCGAATCCGCCGGGCATGGATGCCGGCACGCGCCGCGAGACGCTCGACGAACTCGCCGGCCTCAACCGGCGGCACTTCGACGCCCTCGGCGATCCCGACATCCAGACCCGCATCGCCCAGTACGAGATGGCGTTCCGCATGCAGACCAGCGTGCCGGAGCTGACCAACCTGAGCAAGGAATCGAAGCAGACGCTGGAGAGCTACGGTCCCGACATCAAGCGCCCAGGCAGCTATGCAGCCAATTGCCTGCTCGCGCGCCGCCTAGTCGAGCGCGACGTGCGCTTCATCCAGCTTTTCCACATGGGCTGGGACCACCACGGCGGGCTGCCTGCCGCCATCAAGGGCCAGTGCCAGGATACCGACCAGCCGACCGCGGCGCTGATCAACGATCTCAAGCTGCGTGGCCTGCTCGACGACACCCTGATCGTCTGGGGCGGCGAGTTCGGTCGAACGATCTATTCCCAGGGTACGCTCACCGAATCGAACTACGGCCGTGACCACCATCCGCGCTGCTTCACCATGCTGCTGGCTGGCGCCGGCGTGAAGAAGGGCCTGACCTTGGGTGCGACCGATGATTACTGCTACAACATCACCGACCATCCGGTGCACGTGCACGATCTCAATGCCACCATCCTGCACCTGCTGGGGGTCGACCATACTCGGCTGACCTTCCGCTTCCAGGGCCGCGACTTCCGCCTCACTGACATTCACGGCGAAGTGGTGGAGGCGGTGCTCGCCTGAGCGTCCCCAGCGGCTGCCGCCAGGACCCCGGCCGGGTGTCCTAGTCCTCCGGCGGCGGCCCGATCTCATCGAATAGACGGTAGACCTCCGCATCCACACCGTCCAGGCGGAGACCGTCAGCGCCGATGAAGGCGATACCCGCGCCGCGGACCTCCTCCCGGTAGCGCGGGTCGGTCATCGCGGATCCATCGGCGAGGTGGTAGGTGAACATCACCTCCATCCCGTTGGGACCAGACAGCGGCTCATCGAACGTATAATGGGTCAGCACCGGAAGCGTGATGCGCAGCGTCTCCAAGGCGCGGGCGACGCAGGCGGTCCGCGCGAGCTCATCGACGCACGCGGCGAGCTGTTCGGAGATGGACGCGCGGATTTCCTGACGCACCGCGGCGGATGAATGACGAGGAGTACGCATGGCCGTACGCTAGCAACATCGAGTCTTCTGGGAGCAGAAAATGCCATCCTGCAAAATGCATTTACCTGGAGAAGCCCGTATGCAATTAGTCGTGGAATCGTCGTCCATCTCGTCGGCCTCCTCTGCCCGGAAGGAACAAGCGGAGACTGGTCGAACCGCAGAGGCCGCAGAGGGTGTAGAGAGCGCGCGGAGGGGAGCTCCTGACTCCGCGCCCTCTGCTTGAGGCGCTTCAAATATACGGACCTGGAGCCTTTGGCATGAAAAGTGCCAACCACCTACCATCACCTTTCCCCTGGAGAACCATCATGTCACAGCGATCCCGTCGATTCCTCGCCGCCCGCGAACGCGCCGCCGTCGGGCAGAGCGGTGGCCAGCCATCACTCCTCGATCCCGTTGCCTCCGGGCGGGGCAAGAAACAGCCGCTGGCTCCCACGTTGAGCTCGGTCATCGGCGACCACGACCAGCATTTCAGCATGTCGGACGCCCTCGCCAAATTGAAGGAAACGGTTTCAGAGCAGGTCGAGTCGCACGGCAAAGGGTACCTGGAGAGTGCCCGGGAACAGCTGACCGCGACCACCTCGCAACTGGTGACGTGGGGCCGGGAGCACCCCCTGCGCGTGGCTGGGGCCGCCGCGGCCTTGATCGCCGCCGCCGGATTTCTGCGTCAGCTCATCGGCAGGAAGTCGCAAAAATCAGGCGGCAGGGCTGGCGGCAGGAAGAGCACGGGCACCGTCGCGAAGAGCGTCAAGCGCCTGAAGGCCGCGATGCCGTCGCGGGTGAAGCGGAGTGCCGCCACGGTCGTGCGCGTCGCCAGCAAGGCGAAGTCGGACCTCACGGCCCGGGTGGGCAACGCGCTCGGCGCCGGCACCAAGACCCGCGGCAGGACGACGCGCAGTGCCAAGGTCAGATCCAAGGCGCGCTCGTCGGCCAAGGCCTGAGTACACGAGGGGGCCCATCCCGCTGGGGCTAGGCAACGGATGGACGACCTGGACCGCCAACGGTGGTCCAGGTCGTCTTCACCAATACTTTCTGATGCGATCGTCCATCTCCTTCTGGTCGGCGATGAACGACTGCAGCGCGGCATAGGTCAGCAAGGTATCGATCGCCAATTCGCCGCTGGCGATACGCGCGGCCCAGGTCGCGTGTTTGGGAATTTTACCATCCTTGGCGATGACTGCCCAATCGGCGTCGGACGGCGCCGGGAACATATCGCCGGCGCCGTTGGCCTTGGCCAGCGCGACCAGCTCGGCGGCGGTGGTCGGAGCCTTTGCCCGCAGGGCGGCGGCGAAGGCGGTCTCGGGCTTGGCGATCTCCCACAGCACCTGCACACGGTTGGCGACCGCCTCGGCGGCAGAGTTCCACGTCACCGCGTAGTCCTTGGGCACGCGGTTGGTGAAGTCGGGCGTCAATTCCTTGAGCGCGGCCGCGGCGACGGTGGTCGGCATGGTGAAGACGTCGATGCCCGCAAGGTCCGCCACCTGGTTGGCGCCCCGCAGGCTGGCGGCGATGTGCTTGGTCTTGCCCGCGGAGATGGTCGTCACGGCACGCTGGCTGGCGAGCATGGCCTTTTCACCGACCAGTTTGCCGTCGCCAAGCTTGTTGTCGCTGACGTACGCATTCAGGCGTCCAAGGAAGACGTTGACGTAGGCGGGCTCGGTGAAGGCCGCGGCGACGTAGTTCTGTCGTGCGCTGAAGCCCAGGGTGAAGTTGATCGGAATACCTTCCAGGCGCAGCTGGCGGGCCGAGATCAGTCCGGCTGGAGTGAGGGGGATCTTGACGATAAAGTGCTCGGGGCAGATGGCGAAGTAGCGCCGGCCATAATGCAGCGAGCGTTCGATGTCGTTGGCCAGGTCGGTGTGCAGTTCGACCGAGACCTTGCCGCCGAACTTCTGCGCCAGCCGCAGGCCGTGCCGGGCGTTGAGGATGAAGGCGATCTCGATGACCCGCGTCTGTTCATCCAGATCCTTCAGTTCGACCGCCAGTGTACGTACCAGCTCGTCATAGGTCCCCTTCTGGACCTCCTTGTTGAGCAGCGTGTTGTTGGTGGTCAAGGCGGTGAATTCGCGGCTGTAGAGCGGCGTGGCGGCATCGATATCGCCGGTGTCGAGCCACAACTCGCTGCCGACCTTCTTCAAGGCCACCCACAGCGGATGGGACGTCGGGGAGAGGCGTCCGACCGTGAGGTCGATGCCGTCCTTGGCGAGGGCGGCGATGCGCGCCGCGCGGTCGGTGCTGATGATGGTGGCAGGTTTGGTCGACATGGTGAGGGCCCCTGTGAGTGGCGCGCACCGTCATCATCCGGAGCGAGGGGTCAATGAAGGGCTGGGGAATATCCTGCGCCGGGTGCAAGGTGCAGGCATACGACATCGGGTCTATCCGACGGGTCTCGGGGCCGGGAGCCCGCGGCCAATGCTGGCAAGCTAACGAAGAAGAATCGGCCGCAGAGACGCAGAGACGCAGAGGAAGGCAAAGCAGGGCCTTGTTCACCTCTGCGCTTCTGCGCTTCTGCGCCTCTGCGGCCAGTTATCTTGGCTTCACAGCATGAGCCTGCGGCTCGCGCCGCGTCTTGCTCAGAACTCGTTCTGGATCCGTTTATAGCCACGCACCAGTTCGAGATTGGTGATCGCCACGCTCTCGGAGAAGGTCGTCACGTCGGGGCTGACCAGCGGCAGCTTGGCCAGCTCCTCGTCGTTGTGGATGTTCGAGGTCGAGGGGATGTGGAAGTTCGGCGGTACGTGGCAGTTCTCGACCACGCTGTTGTGGCGGACCACCGAGCCAGCGCCGATGGTGCAGTTGAACACCACGCTGTTGAAGCCGAGGAAGACCCGGTCGCCGATCTCGCACGGTCCGTGCACGATGGCGCGGTGGGCGATCGAGGTGCGTTCGCCGATCACCACCTTGCCTCCGGCCTTGGAATGGATCACCACGCCGTCCTGGATGTTGGAATTGGCGCCGATGGTGATCGCCTCCATGCGCCCGTGCTCGTCGGTCTCGTCGGCACGGATCACCGCATAGGGGCCGATGAAGACGTTCTCGCCGACGATGACCTTGCCGCAGATGATCGCGGTGGGATCGACGAAGGCGGATTCGGGGACGATGGGCAGGTCGCCGGACGGATTTTTACGGATCATGGATGGCAGCTCCGGTGTGGGTGCGGGATGCTGCACGCCAACCCGCGATGCTCAACCTGGGAAACCCACGAGGTGGTGGGCGCAGCGCGGGCCGCGGCAGGGTTGCTTCTTGCCGCAGTGCGGGAGCATCCGCGCGTGCAACGGACCGTGCTCATCACCGGCGCCTCCTCGGGAATCGGTGCGGCCACGGCCCTGGCGCTGGCTCCCGACTGGAACCTGGTGCTGGTCGCGCGTGACCATGAACGCCTGGCGGCCATCGCCGCGCAGGTCACCGCGGTCGGCGGTCAGGCCTGGGTCGTCGCCGCCGATCTGACGCAGCCTGGGGAACCCCAGCGGGTGATGGCGCAGGCGGGGCAGCTGGCCAGTCGCCTGGATGCGTTGGTGAACAATGCCGGGGTCTTCACCACCATGCCGGTCGCGAGCATCACCGCTGAACACCTCGCCGGCTTGTGGCAGCTCAATGTCCAGGTGCCCATGCTGCTGACGGCGGCAGCCATTCCGCACCTCGCGCTGCATGGCGGCGCCATCGTCAACGTCAGCTCGGCAGCGGCCGAGGCGACCTTCCACGGCTGCGCCGCATATTCCGCCACCAAGTCGGCACTGGAGACCTGGAGCCGTATCGCGCGCGAGGAACTGCGCGCCCAGCACATCCGCGTCGGCGTGATCGCTCCAGGGGCCACCGATACCGCGGTGTGGCCGGTGGATTCGACCTTCGACCGCGCGCGCATGTGCCGCCCCGAGGACGTCGCGCAGGCCATCCGCCTGATGCTGCACGCGCCCCGCCGCAGCAGCATCGATCGCCTGGTGGTGACGCCGTCGGCAGGGCCGTTCTGAGCGCAATGCTGTGAAGCCAAGATATTTGGGCGCAGAGGCGCAGAGTCGCAGAGACAAAAAAGTCTCTGCTTTGCCTTTCCTCTGCGTCTCCGCGTCTCTGCGGCCGATCCATCTTCGTTTAGCGTAGCAGCATGCGTTCTGAGCGCGCGACTGGAGATCCTGATCCGCCCCTGAGGTGCCGGCGGTGCCCCTTGCCCGCAGCGAAGTCGTGACCTCGGGTGGTGCGTCCTGGCGGCGCCTGCGATCCTGGGCCATCATGAAGTCCTGGCAGGCACTAAGAGGTGCGCCTAAACCGTCGCAGGAGCGCATCAGTCACCATGCCGCCCGCTCCGTCCTTCCACCGTGAGCCCAGCGCCGGGACCAGCGCCAGCGCCCTGCAGCGCGTGCATCTGGTCCAGGTCCTGACCCGGCACCAGTTGATGATCACTGCCTACGCCCGTGCCATCACCGGCGATGCGCAACTGGCCGAGGACGTCTACCAGGAGGTGGCGGTGATCCTGGCGCAGGATCCCACGCGCATCCCGGCGCTCGCGGAAGAGGTGCCGGTGTGGCTGCGCGCGGTCACCCGGCGCAAGGCGCTGGAGGTCGGCCGCCAGGCGCGGCGCACGCCACGCCTGCGGGAGGAGGTGCTCGATCTGGTGGCGGAACATTTTGACAGCAACGCCAGCGACGACCTGATGGACCTGCGCGAGGCGATGGCCAGTTGCCTGAGCAGCCTGCCGGCGGATCAGCGCCGCATCATCGACGGCCGCTATCGCGACAACCTCACCTGCGAGGCGATCGCCGGCAAGGTCGGACGCAGCGTGCAGGGCGTCTACGCCGTGCTCAAACGCGTGCGGGTGGCCTTGCAGGATTGCGTCGAGCGCCGCCTCGACGCGCACGGGGGTGTGTCGTGACGCGTGCGCGCGACGAGTTGATCAGTGGCTGGTTGGTCGATGACCTCGATGCCGCGGGCGTCGCGGCCCTCGAGGATCTGCTGCAGAGCGATCCCGTCGCCCGCGCCCGCTTCGCCCGCTTCTGCCAGAGCGAAGTGGTTCTGCGCCAAGCCGCGGCCATGGCCTCGCAACGGCCGCCGAGCACGGCCATCCGTCGGGGCCAGCGGGTGACGAGGCGCATGCTGCCGCACCGCGCGCAGACACCATGGCGCTGGTTGCTGGCGGTCGCGACCGCGGCCCTGGTCGCGGTCGCGGTGCTGGTCGCGGCGCTCGCCACGCAGGCCGCACCGCCGGCGGGATCCCCACTGCCACCGAGCATGACGTCAGGGCCGCTCGAACTGCGTTCGGGTGCGGGCGAGGTGCGGTGCGCCGGCCGCCGTCTGCGCCTCGGTGAGCGCGTGCCCAGGATGGCGGTGGCCGAGGTCAGCGGCGCCGGCGTGGTCTTCCGCTGGCTCGACGACGGCAGCGAGATCGCTGCGGCCGCCGGAACCAGTCTGCGGGTGGAGGCCGGCGGGACCTTGCTGCATCTTCAACGTGGCGAAGTCGATGTCTGCATCAGCACGCAGGCTGGCGCTCCCTTCATCATCAGCGCCCCCCATGCCACCGCGGCGGTGATGGGCACGCGCTTCACGCTGCGCGCCGATGCCCAGACCACCCGCCTGCTGGTCAGCGAGGGCCGCGTCCGCTTCACGGCTGCCCGTCGCGACCTCGCCAGCGAGGTCATCGCCGGCGAGCAGGCGGTCGCCGATGCGGATGGGTTCCGGCGTGGTGACGAACGGGTGCTCGGCTTCACCCCGACCGGGCGCGACATCACGCGCGTGCTCGGGCCGGCGTTGCTGCGACGTGCGACGATGCGCCTGGCCGACCTGCCCGCCGATGGCATCAATCTGCGCATCGGGTGTGCGCCCGAGGTCATGGCGGTGCGTACCGGCATGCGTGGCGTCGATGAACGCCTGGAGCAGGTGCGGGAATTCCACGTCTTCGGCGATACCGACCAACGCGCGACCACCGCCTGGAAACCACGCCTGGGCACCTTCGTGATCGATGCCCAGCCCTACGTCGACCGCGCCGGCCGCGTCGCGCTCGGTCCGGCGGTGGTGTTCGAGTTGACGATCGTGCCGTGACGGTGGGCGGCCATCCACGGCACTCCACCCTCTGATCGGCAAGCCGGTTCAAACCGCAGAGGGCGCAGAGGGCGCAGAGATGAGATTCCCTCGTGCTGCACCTCCGGCGAAGGCGCAGAGAGGGATCCCCAACTCTGCGCCCTCTGCGTCCTCTGCGGTTGGACCAGTCTTCACGGTCACAGGTGGAGCGATGCGTAGGTGGTCGCGAAGAAGCGGTGCGCCTAATCGCGTCGCCACTCCGCATGGGTAGGGGAACCCCCGTGGAGGAATCCTATGCGCTCCGTCCTCATCCCGCTGCTCACGCTCGCGGTGGCCGACGGCGCTGCCTTCGCCGTCGACGTGACCTCCCTGACCCTCATCGACGCCGTCACCGACCAGCCCATCGCCGGCTACGATCCGATGCCCGCCAATGCCGTGCTTGATCTGGCCGCCTTGCCGAGCCGGCAGGTGAACCTGCGCGCCAACCTCGGCGGCAGCGTCGGCAGCGTGCGGTTCACCTGGAGCGGTGCCGAGTCCGGCGCCACCACCGAGAGCAGCGCGCCCTATGCGCTCAAGGGCGATAGCGCCGGCGATTACCACGCATGGACCCCGACGATGGGGAGCTACCAGCTCACCGCGACGCCCTATACCGGCACCGGTGCGGGCGGGAGCGTGGCCGGAGCGGCCAGGAGCATCGCCTTCAGCGTGCGCGCGGGTCCGGGCGGCGGGCAGGATGGCGACGGCAGCGTGGTGATCAGCGGCGAACGCAAACGCTGGCACGACGTCGTGCTGACCCTCGCCGGGCCGTGGGCGGCGGAGGGTGGCTCGCCCAATCCCTTCACCGATCGCCGCTTCGACGTGACCTTCAGCAATGGTGCGAGCACCTACGTGGTGCCTGGGTACTTCGCCGCCGATGGCGACGCGGGCGAGACCTCGGCCACCAGCGGCACGAGTTGGCGCGCGCATCTGTCGCCCGACCGCACCGGCACCTGGACCTGGACGGTGTCGTTCCGTTCCGGCGGCGACGTGGCGATCAACGGCGGCGGCAGCACGCTCGCTCCGTACCACGGGCGCAGCGGCACCTTCACCGTCACCGAGAGCGACAAGAGTGGGCGCGACTTCCGCGCCAAGGGCCGCCTGACCTACGTCGGACAACGTTACCTGCGTCATCAGGGCAGCGGTGAATGGTTCCTCAAGGTCGGCGCCGATTCGCCGGAGAACCTGCTCGGCTACCGTGATTTCGACGGCACCTACGATCATGACCACGGCGCGCTCAAGACCTGGCAGCCGCACGTCGCGGATTGGCGCAGCGGTGACCCGAGTTGGCAAGGTGGCAAGGGCAAGGGTCTGATCGGCGCCCTCAACTACCTCGCCAGCGAAGGCCTCAACGTGTTCAGCTTCCTGACCTACAATGCCGGCGGCGACGGCAAGGACGTCTGGCCCTTCACCAGCCACAGCGACCGTCTGCGCTACGACTGCTCGAAGCTCGACCAATGGGAGCGCGTCTTCGCGCATGGCCAGCGGCTCGGCCTCGCCTTGCATTTCAAGACCCAGGAGACCGAGAACGATGACGGCAGCTGGGGCCTCGACGGCGGCGTGGTCGGGCGTGAGCGCAAGCTCTACTACCGCGAACTGATCGCGCGTTTCGGTCATCACCTGGCGCTGACCTGGAACCTCGGCGAGGAGAACACCCAAACCACCGCCCAGCATCAGGCGATGGCGCAGGTCTTCGCCGCCAACGATCCCTACCACCACCACCTCGTGCTGCACACCTACCCAGGTGAGCAGGAGCAGCGCTACCGTCCGCTGCTCGGTGGCGCCTCGGCGCTCACCGGCGCCTCGATCCAGATCAACTGGGACGCGGTCCATGCCGAGACGCTGCAGTGGATCGCCGAGTCGGCGGCCGCCGGCAGGCCGTGGGTGGTGGCCAATGATGAACAGGGCAGTGCCAACATCGGCATCCCGCCGGATGCGGGCTGGCCCGGCTACAGCGGCGCCATCACGCAGGACCAGGTGCGCAAAGCGGTCCTGTGGGGCAACCTGATGGCGGGCGGTGCGGGCATCGAAAGCTACTTCGGCTATGGCACCGGCGAGACTGATCTGACGGCCCAGGATTTCCGTTCACGCAACCGCTGGTGGGACTACTGCCGCCATGCCAAGGCGTTCTTCGACCAGCACCTGCCCGTGGCCACCATGGTTGCGCGCAACGACCTGGTCGGCAATCCCGGCAACGGCAACAGCCGTTATTGCCTGGCCGCGGTCGGCGCGCGCTATGCGGTGTACCTGCCGAGCGGTGGCACCACCACCCTCGACCTCACCGGTGTCAGCGGCACCTTCGACGTGCGCTGGTACGATCCGCGTGCGGGCGGTGCGCTCCGCAATGGTTCGCTCACCAGCCTCGTCGGCGGTGGCCAGCGCAATCTCGGCAGCTCGCCAGACCAGGGCACTCAAGACTGGGCGGTGCTGATCAGCGCGGCCAGCGGCGGCAATGCGGCACCGGCGGTGGCGCTGACCAGCCCGACCCCTGGTCAGTCGTTCACTCCGCCGGCGACGATCCGCCTGACCGCCACGGCCAGCGACAACGACGGTGGCATCAGCCGGGTCGAGTTCCTTGCCAACGGCACGCTCATCGTCACGGAGAACAGTGCACCCTACGACTGGACCTGGAACGCCGTGCCGGCGGGGACCTACGCCATCACCGCCCGCGCCTATGACCTCCAGGGTGCGTCGACCACCAGCGCTCCCGCCACCGTGACGGTGGATACCTCGCCACCGCCGCCATTCACCGTCTCAATGATGTCTGCCGACAGCGACCAGCCACTTCAGGGCTTCGCCCCGCTCACCGATGGCGCCGTCATCGCCCTGTCGTCGCTGCCGACTCCGCGGCTCAACCTGCGCGCGGATGTGAGCGCCGTCGGCAGCGTGCGGTTCACCTGGAGCGGCGCGGAGAACGGCACCCTCACCGAGAACGTCGCGCCGTACGCCATGAAGGGCGACACCAACGGCGACTACCGCGCATGGGTGCCGACCCCGGGCACCTATGCGGTGACCATCGCGACGTTCAGTGCAGCGGCCGGCGGCGGCAACCTGCTGCAGACCCGCACCATCGGCTTCACCATCACCGATCCCCAACCACTGGACGGCGGGATCAACGCGAGCGTGGCGCCAGCGGTGCGCTGATACCCGGAAAGCAGGTCTAACCGCAGAGGCCGCAGAGGCCGCAGAGTTGAGAAGTCACGGCTCTGCGCCCTTGTAAGTCTTCTTCCTCCTCTCCTCCCTTAAGCTGCCTTCCCAGGTGGCTGGTGGGTTGAGGTCATTGTCAGCCGGGCAGATAATGTCCGGCGCCATGAAAAAGGAGACCGCTTGG
>JANPIY010000726.1:0-6193 GCA_031425255.1 Planctomycetota bacterium | reverse complement strand
TACCCACGCGTCAAGCCGCCTGCGGCGGAGGAGACCATCCTCGCTCATCAGGAGACCTTGCAGGCGGCGGTGGATCTCGGTCTTCCGGCGATGCTGGTGCTCATCATCTGGTGGCTGCTGACGCTGCGCTCGCTGCGGCCGGTAGCAGCGGTGGTGGCAGACAACGGGCCTGCACCGCCTCTCACCCCGGCCATCATCATCGGAACCGCATTGCTGCTGTTGTTCGCGGTGTTCGCCGCGCAAGTGCTGCAAGCGAACGTCGCGACCTACCCAGGGAGCAAGCCCCTGGCGTGGGCGCTCGCACTGGTCGCGCTGGTGCTGGGCATGGCGTACCACGCCGCGCGCCTGCCGCTGCCGAGTCCATGGGCCTGCTGGTGCGCCGTGCTGGCCTGCCTGCTGCACGTGCAGGCGGATTTCTCGCTGCACAGCATGCAGGTGGTCGGGGTGTTGGCGTGGGTGGTCTGCCTGGGACAGGTGCTGGCGCATCCCGGCATCAGGTCGGAAAAGGTGTCGGAGCCGCCCATCGCGTCGCCCCGCCGGCAGGGGATCTTCGCCATCGCCGGGCTGCTGGTATTGGGCGCGGTGACCATCGGCATCCTGCTGACCTCCCTGCGCGGCGAGGTGCTGGAACGCGCGCGACAGACCGAACACATCTTCGCCCGCCTGCGTCTGGGCGAGAGCGGGCGTCTGAACGACGCGCAGCGCGGCGCCGCCGTGGACGCCTTCGAACACGCGCTCAGCCGGGTGGTGGTCGAGGATCGTCGCGCGCTGACGGTCGATCCCCGCGAAGCGCTGGGGCTGGCGATGATCACCCGCGCGGTCGCTGCCAGCCGCCATTTCCCTGCCGACCATGACCTGGTGTTCGTCGCGGTCGCCATCGGCGAACACCTGCAGGCGCTGTTGCCGGCACGCGCGCACGTGCTCACGCCGGTCCTGGAAGGATTGCTGGCGGCATGGCCTGGAGACCTGCTGGTGATCAAGGCCCTCAGCGAACATTACCTGCGGCTGGCGCAAGCTGCCCGCGATGACTCGCGGCGGGTTTTAGGGCGCCAGGCGCAGGCCCTCGCCAGCCGTGCGGTAGAGCTGTATCCGACGCACCTGCCACTGCGCCAGACGCTCATCGCCGCGGCCGGACTCACCGGCGATCAGGACACCGTGACGACACAGCGGGCGGAGATCGCGCGCCTGCAGCCGCTCGTGCACGTGGACAATCGTCCACGCTGACTGCGAGCTCAGCCGCCGCCGACCAGCGTGACCACCTCGACGGTGTCGCCCTGATGGAGGCGGGTCTCGCCATGGTGGAGCCGACGCACCAGGTTCCTGTTGACCTCGACCGCGACCCGGGTCCCTGGGAGCGCGAGGTGCGCCAGCAGGTCGGCGACGGTGGCGCTCTCGGGCAGCTCGGTGGGCTGGTCATTGACGATCACACGCATGGTGGCGGCAGCATCGGCCTCAGCTCGCCACGGCAACCGCCGGCAGACCGAGCTCTCGCGCCTGCGCCAGCACCAGCGGCAGGCCCTCGGCCTGGATCGTCGCGCAGCGATCGAGCCGCCTGAGGCTGAACCACGCCACCAGCAGGTTGCGGCGGAAACGTTCATAGCCGATGCGGCGGATGGCGCGCCCGGCGAAATGCAGATCGAACGTCGTCGCGTCGACGCGCATCAGGACCTCGTCGTCCTCATGTCCGGTCAAACGCGCATCGCCGGCCGGAGCGGCGAAACGGTTCCAGGGACAGACCTCCTGGCAGAGGTCGCAACCGAACCAGTACCCTTCGAAACGTTCGCCGAGGGCGCGCTCGATCACGCCCTGGTGTTCGATCGTCAGGTAGCTGATGCAGCGGGTGGTGAGCACGCGCCGGTCCACCAGCGCCGCGGTCGGGCAGCGGCGTTCACAGGCGGTGCACTTGCCGCAGCGATCCTCACCGTGCCCGGCGTGGTGCGGCGCGAGGGGGGCGTCGGTGAGCAGGAAACCCAGCAGCCGGTAGGTCCCGGCGTCGGGTGCGATCAGCAGCGCATTGCGGCCGATCCAGCCCAGGCCAGCGAGGCGCGCCAGCGTGCGTTCGTTCAGCGGTGCCGAATCGACCGCCGCGCGCGATTTCCATGGCTGCCCGCCGGGGTTCGGCAGGGCCAGGCCGATCCGTCCCAGCTTGGCGCGTAGCAGGTTGTGGTAGTCCTTGCCGGCGGCGTAACGCGCGCGTTTCAGCTCGCCGCAGTCCGCCTCCACCTGGTACGGCAGCGCCACCGCCACCATCGCCGCGGCGGTCATCTGTACCGCGGTGGGCGCCAGGCGATGGGCGCGCGTGCGTTCGATCCAGTCGAGGTCGCCGACGCCATCGGCAAGCAGTTGATCGATGCCCTCCGGCGGCAGGGTGCGCGGAACCGGTGACAACACGCCCAGCGCGTGCAGGCCCTCGGCGGCACACACCGCGACCACGGTTGAAAAAGGCACCGTGCTCGTCATCCCCACACTCCACACAGTCCCATGCGATCGTCGAGCTCGCGCAACTGGCGGCTGCGCCCGCGTCCGCCGCTGCGGCCGATGCGGCTGAGGATGTCCGACAGGCTCTCCGGCCGGCCCAAGGCCCAGCCGTTGCTGAGCGCGGCGCCGTAGGCGATGAGATCGTCTCCTGGGAGCTGCAGCACGTAATCGCGGAAGCCGCCGAGCCCGTCCTCATCGGTCAGCGGCGGCAGGCCTGGGGGTGACTCGTCACCAGGGAACAACGAACCATCCGGTCCACGACGGATCGGCAACGGTGCCAGCGGCAGCAACGGTTCCGCGGCGGCGCGCGCCACCGCGCTGGTGCACACCGGCAGCGCGCGTCGGGCATTCTCGACCCAGCACACCGCCGCCAGCAGCGCGCTGTCATCGGCCAGCAGGCAGGCGCGATAGCGGCCTGACCAGAGATGACCGCGGCTCTCATGCCGGCGGTTCCATTCGCGACTGAAGCGTTGCAGCAGGCTCTGCATGAAGCCGCCGAGACTGGCGAAGCGTTGCTTGATGCGGGTGATGGAGGTCAGCCGGCTGCCGCCCATGCGCGCCCAGCGCGTGCGCAGCTGCTCGTCGGTATCGTTGATGGTCGGGTGATGACGGAGCACCAGGCGCAGTTCCGAGGCGCTGATGAGATAGCCGTAGATGCGCAGATCGAAGGCCTGACGCAGACGCGCGATCAGTCGCAGCAGGTGCTCCGCCTCGCCCGCCCGCTCGAACGCTGCGAGACCGGCCGCCGTCGCCACCTGCACCAGGTAGGTATGGGGAGGACCGACCAGGATTCCGCGCACCAGAGGCATGCGGGCTGATAGCGCCAATTCAATGTCAGACAACGAATATCAACCTTGACCAGCTCCTTATCAATTCATAGGTTTACGACTCGTTCACGGTCGTTAGTAAACCGTTCCACACATGATACGGACGCGCCCACATGCCGATTCACCCGCTCGCGGTGGTCGATCCAGCTGCTGAGATCCATCCCGAAGCCAACGTCGGTCCGTTCTGCGTGGTCAGAGGCGCGGTGACCCTGGCGGCCGGCGTCGATCTGCGCAATCACGCGACCATCTACGGGCGCGCCACCATCGGCGCCGGCACCATCGTCTTTCCAGGGGCGGTGATCGGCAGCGATCCGCAGGATCTCAAATTCCGGGGCGAGGACAGTGAAACCATCGTCGGCGAACACTGCCGCATCCATGAAGCGGTGACCATCAGCAAGGGCACCGCCGGCGGCGGCATGAAGACTGTGGTCGGCAGTCACTGCCTGATCATGGCCTATGCCCATGTCGCCCATGACTGCCTGGTCGCCGACCACGTGGTCATCGGCAACAACACCCAGCTCGCCGGGCACATCAAGGTCGGCCGCAAGGCCATCATCGGTGGCATGGTCGGGCTGCACCACTTCGCCACCATCGGTCAGCTCAGCCTGATCGGTTCGATGAGCGGCGTCCGCTTCGATGTCCCGCCCTTCATGATCGCCGACGGCAACCCGGCCGAACCACGCAACGTCAACCAGATCGGCATGCGCCGCGACGGTTGGAGCGAAGAACACATCAGCGCGGTGCGCGACGCGTTCCGCCAGCTCTACCATGACCGGGGTGGTAAACCCATCGCCGAGATCCTGGGCACGGTGCGGGCGGCCACGCCAGACGATCCCGCCCATCCGGTGCAGATCCTCTGCGCGTGGCTGGCCGAACATCTCCAGACCAGCGTCAAAGGCCGCATCGGCGAGGCCCACCGCCCACCGGTGGTCGGGGCCAAGACCTCCAAAAAACGCGAATCCGGCGAGGTCGCCAAGCTAGTCATCAAATAAGCCTGCGGGTGCGGCGGCTGCCGTCTTGCAATCCGGCACCGTGCACTAGGGTGCGCGCTCAATTTTCAGCAGGGGTCACCATGAGCATCCACGGTACTTACGTCAGCAAGGGCGGTTTCGTCAAACACCGCAACGTCCTCAGCCGCGCCGAGCGCATCGAACGCCTGAAGGCCGATGGCAAGTGGGTCGCGACCGACGCCAAGGGCGCGGCTGCGTCGATCTTCAACCTTCCGAAGGTCCGCAACATCAAGCTGACCTGAGCGTCGCTGCTGACGCTGGGCGTCGGCTGCTCTTCGCTTCCGTCACCGTGGTCCACGACCAACGCCCTGGCTCATGCCGGGGCGTTGATTTTTGTGGCTCTTGGTATTTCCGTGGATTGACATCGTCCGCTCTGCGGTTCGCTCCGTCTCTGCCTGGTTTCCTGCTCATACCATCTGCTGTTCCCGGCATGGCCGATGTGCTGGCTCGTGCACGCCTTCGCCTGGTCCAGGTGGCCTTGCAATAAGAGGGTCGATCATAGGCTCCGCCCTCCCTTCCAACCCTTGGGCGCCTCGTGCGCCCTTTCCACTCGCACGCAGGAGTTCTTCATGGCAACCCGCATCGCCATCAACGGTTTCGGACGCATCGGCCGCCTGGTCTTTCGCGCCCTCCACGCCCAGGGCCTGTTCGGCTCGAAGTTCGAAGTGGTGGCCGTCGGTGACATCGTCCCCGCGGACAACCTCGCCTACCTGCTGAAGTTCGACTCGGTGCAGGGCAAGTTCGGCGGTACCGTCGGCTCGAAGAAGTCCGCCGCCGACAAGGCCGAGGACGACGTCCTGATCGTCGATGGCAAGGAGATCAAGGTGGTGTCGGCGCGCTCGCCGGCCGAACTGCCGTGGAAGGAACTCGGCGTCGACATCGTCATCGAGTCGACCGGCCTGTTCACCGAGGCTGACAAGGCCAAGGGTCACCTCACCGCGGGTGCCAAGAAGGTCATCATCTCCGCCCCGGCGAAGGGTGAGGACATCACCATCGTCATGGGTGTGAACGAAGGCAAATACGACGCCAAGCTGCACCACATCGTCTCCAACGCGTCGTGCACCACGAACTGCCTGGCGCCGCTGATCCATGCGGTGCTGACCGAGGGCTTCGGCCTGGTCGAGGGTCTGATGACCACCGTCCACAGCTACACCGCGACGCAGAAGACCGTCGACGGTCCGTCGAAGAAGGATTGGAAGGGCGGCCGCAGCGCGGCGACCAACATCATCCCCTCGACCACCGGCGCCGCCAAGGCCGCAGCCCTCGTCATCCCCGAGCTCAAGGGCAAGCTCACCGGCATGGCTTTCCGCGTGCCGACGCCAACCGTGTCGGTCGTCGACCTCACCTTCAAGACCGCCAAGGCGACCTCCCTCAAGGAGCTCAACGCGGCGATCAAGAAGGCCAGCGAGACCTACCTCAAGGGCATCCTCGCCTACACCGACGAAGAAGTGGTCTCCAGCGACTTCATCCACGATGTCCGTTCGTCGATCTACGACGCCGGCTCGTCGATCGAGCTGAACCCCAACTTCTTCAAGCTGATCAGCTGGTACGACAATGAGTGGGGCTATAGCAACCGCGTGGTCGACCTGCTCAGCTTCATGGTCGCCAAGGGCATCTGATCCCGGTCCTTCAGGAACTGAAAAACCCCGGCGCGAGCCGGGGTTTTTTTGTGACTATGCATCAACCTGGCGAGGGTGCGTGACCGCGGCGCATGCCGCTGGAGCGATCCGCCATCAGCGGGCGGGTACGGGACATGGCATCCCAGGACCGGGCCGCTAGAACCCGTCCCAGGCAGGAGCCGACGCGTCATGAAACTGATCTTGAGCAACA
This sequence comes from Planctomycetota bacterium, assembly GCA_031425255.1. Taxonomy (GTDB): domain Bacteria; phylum Planctomycetota; class UBA11346; order UBA11346; family UBA11346; genus BOG-1363. The sequence continues at coordinate 48 of JANPIY010000726.1, read as the reverse complement.
CGCGCGAGGATTCCGGCGAACGCCTGGCCGACACCCTGGCCGCGGCCA
>JANPIY010000725.1:0-4420 GCA_031425255.1 Planctomycetota bacterium | reverse complement strand
GTCGGCTGCACGGACAACTGCACCTCGACGCCGGCGCCGTGCGTGCGGTGGTGACCCAGGGTCGCAGCCTGCTGCCCGCCGGGCTGCTCAGCGTCAGCGGTCGCTTCGAGCGTGGCGACACCGTGGCGCTGATGTCACCGGAGGGCGAGGAGGTCGCCCGTGGCCTGGTCGGCCTCTCGTCCACCGAACTGGAACAGGTGTGCGGCAAACGCCTCGACAGCGCCGCGCAGACGCTCGGCTACGTCCTACCCAAGACCGTGGTGCACCGCGACAATATGCTGGTGCTGACCCAGCAGTGAGCGCGGATTCGAATCAGGTGCCCGCAAAAGGCGGCATCGGACAAGCCAGGATCATCGACACCACGCGCAGCAGTTCGGCCTCGCCTGGCTGGATCACGCCATCCGCCGCCACCGTCCAGGCGCAGGCATCGAGGATCCGCCGTTTGATCCCGGGACTGGCCTGCGCGAGGCGTTGCAGTGCGGCATCGAGGGCAACCGGGCCGCAGTCGTCGACGCTTACCAGTGGCAGCGTCCCACCCTGCGGGACCAGGCGCGCGGCGCCGGCGGCGAAGGCGGCGCGTTGCCCAGGCGCATCGGTGTGGCCGAAACGCACCAGCGCTGACAGCAGCACCGAGGCCGGCGCGAGGAGTGAGGGCAGGGCATAGATCGTGGCGGGCTGCGACGACGGCGCGAGGTGCGCCGCCACCAGACGCGTCAGGCAGTATTCGCCTGGGCTGATGACGCCGTCGGCCTGCGCCAAGCGCGAGAGCAGGGCGAGAAAAGACGGACGTTGGCTGGCGGTGAGTTGCTGCAGTGCCGGGCAGCAGATCTCCAGGACCGGCAACCTGGCGTTGGCTGCGAGTCCGGCGATCAGCGGATGCAGCCGACGGACCTCGCGCACCAGCGCGGGATCGTCGGCGCGTTCCAGCAGATCGTAGAGCGGGACGGCCTTGGCCCGTTCGGGCCCGAACAACAGCGCTACCACCACGGCGCGGGCGCTGAAGGGGTCATGCGCCGCCTCCAGCACCCTCGCCGGCAGGCTCTCCAGCAGCGCGCTGCTGAAGTCCACCTGGGCGGGCGCGACCGAGCCGATGCGTCCGATCACGCTGGCGGCGGCGATGGGAGCAGCCGCCTCGGCCAGTCCCATAATGGATTGTTGCTGCGTCCGATCTCGCGCCTGCAGCGGCACCAGCGGCGCATCCGTATTGGTCGGGAAGGTGCCGTCCCAGTTGGGTTCGATCGCGCGGATGCGCTCGTCGAGCGGCGGATGGGTGGCGAGCATGCCGAAGAAGGGCGCACTCACCGCGCGCCCGAAGAACAGATGGCTGGCTTCGCTGGTGCGCTCGTGCCTCACCGCGGAACCGGCCGAGCCGCTGCCGAGCTTCTTCAGCGCCGAGCCCAGACCGGCGGGATTGCGGGTGAACTGGACGCCGGCGGCGTCCGCCAGGAACTCGCGCTGCCGGCTGATCGCGGCCTTGATCAGCTGGCCGAAGAAATAGCCGATGGAGCCGATGACCAGCAGGGCCAGGCCGCTGAGCAGGAGCGGGAGGGCGCCATTGCCTTTGCCGTCGGAACGGCGGCTGCGGCCAGAATTCGCGGCGAGATTCATCACCACCCGGCCGGTGAAGGCGATGACCAGGATGCCGTGGATCAGGCCCATCAGGCGTAGGTTGATGCGCATGTCGCCATTGAGGATGTGGCTGAACTCGTGGCCGATCACTCCTTGCAGCTCATCGCGGGTGAAGCGCAGCAGCGCACCGTTGGTGACGGCGACCACCGCATCGTGCTGGCCCAGGCCGGCGGCGAAGGCATTGATGCCGTCCTCGCGGTCGAGCACGTAGACCTGTGGCATGGGGACGCCGGAGGCGATCGCCATCTCCTCGACCACATTGACCAGCTGCTTCTCGCGTTCGTCGCGTTCCGGCGCCGCCGGACGGCCGCCGAGTGACGTCGCCACCGTCGGACCACCGCCGCGCAGCTGTGCGGTCTTGAACAGACTGCCGAGGCCGATGATCAGCAGCGTCACCACCGTGGCGGCGACCTGCGCCTTGAGGTGCAGGTCGCCGATCAGCGGAGCGCGGCCTTGGCCAGCGCCGGCCTCGACCTCCAGGGTGCGTGCGCCGCGTCCACCGGCCTCCTGCACATACCATTCGATGGCGGCATAGGTCACCAGATTGACCGCCACCACCGTGGCGATCACCGCCAGGGCGAACATCCATACCAGGCGACGGGTCAGCGCGCGGGCGCGGTCCTGACGGGCGAAGAAGTCCATCAGGCGATGTCCGATGTCCGATGTGCGATGTCCGATGTCATCATGGAACTGAAGTCCTCAGGTTTCATACGAGCATCTCAGAGAAGCGGGTTGTCCTGGATTCGACATCGGACATCGGACATCGGACAATCAAAACGCCACCTTCGGCGCCGCCCGCTCCTTGGCGTCCTCGATCTCGTAAGGCACCGCCGCACCGAAGCTGAAGAGGCCGGAGAAGACGTTGTTGGGGAATACTTCGCGCGCGGTGTTGTAGACCATCACGCCATCGTTGTAGGCTTGGCGGGCGAAGGCGACCTTGTTCTCGGTGGTGGTCAGCTCCTCGCTGAGCTGGGCCATGGTGGTGTTGGCCTTGAGGTCGGGGTAGGCCTCGGCCAGGCCGAGGAACTTCCCCATCGAACCGTTGAGTGCACCCTCCGCGACCAGGAACTGCTTCATCGCCGTGGCGTCGGTCGGATCGGCGGCGACCCGTGATTGCATCTGCGCCGCCTGGTTGCGCGCGGCGATCACCGCTTCCAGGGTGCCGCGTTCGTGGGCCAGGTAGGCCTTGGCGGTCTCGACCAGGTTGGGGATCAGATCGTAGCGGCGTTTGAGCTGCACGTCGATCTGGCTGTAGGCGTTCTTGAAGCGGTTGCGCAGCGTCACCAGATTGTTGTAGATGCCCACGGCCCACATGAAGAGGAACAGGCTGACGATGGCGACCACGACGACGACGATGAGCCAGGGTTCCATGGAAGTCTCCGGTGAGTGATTGGTACTGGCGGGAGCTTGGAGGACAAACCCCCGCCCTCAACGGTGTTTCCCGTCGGCCCTGCGCATGGGCGGCCGCTGCGCGATCGCGCGCGCCGCTCCCAGGGCTTCCATCCCTGGGGTCGGCCGCACACTCCCCGCCCGATGTCCGACGCCGCCAGAGAACTCGATCGTCTGCGCGGCTTGCTGCCGCAGGCGATGGTCAGCGATGTACGCTGGGTGGAACAACGGCTGGAAGGCATCGCATCGCGCATCGTCCGCGGCCAAGCGGTCGATCGCACCCTCGGTGAGGTCGCCGCGCGTCTGGACGCCAGCGTGGCGGAGGTCGCCCGGCGCACGCAGCTCCCACTGACCATCAGCTATCCTGCCTTATTACCGGTCGCCCAGCGGCGTGACGAGATCCTCGGCGTCCTGGCCGCGCACCGCGTGGTGGTGCTGACTGGCGAGACCGGCTCGGGCAAGACCACGCAATTGCCCAAGCTGATGATCGAATCGGGCTACGGGCGGCGCGGCATGATCGCCCTCACCCAGCCCAGGCGGGTGGCGGCCTTGGCGATGGCGGCGCGCATCCGCGAAGAGACCAGCGCGGGCGACGGGGTGGTGGCGCACAGCGTGCGTTTCGACGATCGCGCCACCGCCGACACCCAGGTGCGGGTGATGACCGATGGACTACTGCTGGCGGAGGCGGTGGGCGACCCGGACTTCCTGCGCTATGACGCCATCATCATCGATGAGGCGCACGAACGCAGCTTGAACATCGACCTGCTGCTCGGCCTGCTGGTGCTGGTGCGCCGGCGTCGACCCGACCTCGCGATCGTGGTCTCGTCGGCGAGCATCGCCGCCGAACGTTTCGCCGCCTACCTCAGCGATCCCAGCGGCGGCGACCTGCGCCCGCTGGTCTCGGTGCCGGTCATCGCCGTCACCGGCCGGACCTTTCCCGTCGAGATCCGTCACCAGCCGCCCACCGACGACGACATCGGCTACCTCGGTGCCGCGGTGTCGGCCATCCGCTCGCTGCACGATGCCAACGAGAGCGGCGACGTGTTGTGTTTCCTGCCGACCGAACGCGACATCCTCGACGCCCGCCGCCGGCTGCACGAGATCGCCGGCATGGAGGTGCTGCCGTTGTTCGGGCGGTTGACGCCGCAGGAGCAGCAACGCGTCTTCGCGCCATCGCGCCGCCGCAAGGTGGTGCTGGCGACCAACATCGCCGAGACCTCGCTGACCATCCCTGGGATCCGCTACGTCATCGACACCGGCCTGGCGCGACTCAAACGCTACCAGGCGAGCAGCCGCACCGAACGCCTGCCGGTCGAAGCGGTATCGCAGGCCTCGTGCATCCAGCGCGCCGGCCGCGCCGGACGGGTCGAAGCCGGCATCTGCATCCGCCTCTACCGCGAAG
>JANPIY010000724.1:0-5917 GCA_031425255.1 Planctomycetota bacterium | reverse complement strand
ACAGGCCATCGCCGACCTCGCTGCTGGCCGTGCCCCCGCCGATCCCGAAGGACGCAGCGCCCACGACTACGCACCCATCGCCCGCCTCGATGAACGGCGTCTGGACCTGGGCACCCCGGATGGCGACGCCCATGAGTGAACCGGCCTGGCGCACCTTCACCGCTGAACAGCAGCGCGCGGCCTTCCTGGTCGATCGGCCGGTACTCGCCTCGGCGGGCGCCGGCGCGGGCAAGACCGCGGTCATGGCGGTGCGCTTCGTCGCCTGCCTGCTCAGCCGCGAAGGAGCCGGCTGGTTGACGCCCGACCGCATCCTGGCGGTGTCGTTCACGCGCGAGGCCGCCGCCAACCTGCGCGCGCGCATCGAGCGCACGCTGCGCACCGTGCTCAAGGTGAATGCGTTTCCGCGCTTGGTCGCCGGCGAGGGCTTCGAGGAAGCCGAGCTGGTACCGGAACATCGCGACCACTTGCGCCGCTGTCTGCGCGTGCTGCCAGCCGCTCCCATCGCCACCGTCGACGCGCTCTGCCTGCAATGGGTGGCGGAACATGCCGCCATCCTGGGCCGCGATCCCGACCTGCGTCCGCCCGAGGCGGTGGCGTGGGAGCAGGTGCGGGAACAGGCGTGGCAGGCGCTCTGCGCCGAGCAGCTGGCGGTGCCGCACAGCGACCTGGTGCGGCTGGTCGAGGCCTACGGCGCGCGCGCGGTCCAGGAACGGGTGCAGCGCCTGGGTGATCAGGCGGCCGCGCTGCCGCAGCCGTGCCTCAGCGCCATGGCCGGCGATGCGGTGGCGTTGGTGGCCGAACGACGCGCGGTCCTGCTGGAGGCGCTGACCGACGCCATGCACGATGCGCGCGTCCTGCCGGAGAAGGGCAAGGTGCTCGATGCGCTGCGCGCACTGCCTGGCGAACCCCCGACCGAGGCAGCCAAGCTCTGCACCTGGCTGGCCGCGCTCGACGGCCTGTCCCTCGCCGGGGTGCGGATCGAGGCGGTGAAAGAGGTCATCCGCACCATCCAGGACCTGGTGGATTTCCCCAGCCAGCGCAGTGCCGACGACCGGCGGCCAGACCGTTCCGTACGCGTGGGATGCGCCAGCCTGGCGGGACTGGGACGTCACGACGGGGAGCTCGAAGCCGTGCTGAATGAACGTGCCCAGGCCTTCGCCCAGGTCGCGAGCACCTGGCTTGGCCATCTCGAGCGCTGTGCCGCGCGGGCGCAGCTCGCGGGCTTTGCCAGCGTCGAAGCGCAAGCCCTCGCGCTGCTGAACGATCCCGGCGTGCGCCGCCGGTTGGGCACGCGCTACCGCCACGTGCTGCTCGACGAGGCACAGGATCTCAACCGCCTGCAGGGCACGCTGGTCGAGGCGCTGCAGGCGGGCGGCGGTGAGCAGTCGGCGCGGGTCTTCGTGGTCGGCGATCACCGCCAGAGCATCTACGGCTTCCGCCATGCCGACCCCGCGATCTTCGGTGCCTGGGAAGCGGCGATCGGCCAACGCGGCGGCGTCGCGGCGCAGTTGGCGGAGAACTTCCGCAGCCACCCCGACCTGCTGGAGCGCGTGCGCGCGGTGTTTGCGCAGGACAGCCTGGGCGTCGCCTTCCGTCCGGAAGGGATCGCCGCCGGCCGCACCGCGGAGAGCTTCCCAGGACGCGCCGGTCGGCTGTGCGGTTGGCGCGTCGCCGCAGCGATGGACGGCGCCGTGGTCGAGCTGCGCCCTCAGACCGTCGCCGTCAGTGAGGCGCAGGCGCGGCACACCGCCAGCCTCATCGCCACCTCGCTGAGCAGCGGCCGTCGGCCGGAAGACCACGCCATCCTGCTGCGGACGCGCGGACGCATGCGGCTCTATGCCCAGGCGCTCGAACGCGCTGGCATCCCTTACGACACCGACTTCCCAGGCGGACTCTACGACGCGCAGGAATGCCACGATGTGGAGGCGGTGTTGCGGCTGTGCGTGAATCCACATGACCGCCGCGCCCTCGCCATCGCCCTGGGTGGGCCGTGGGGCGCGGCGGACCCGCAGGACCGCACGCTGATGGTCGACTGTCTCGCCCTGGCGCCGGATGCCGGCTGGGCGCGGGCGCGCGCACACGCGCCCATCGGCGAGGTGGTGAGCAACGCCCGTGTGGTGCTGGCCAACGAAGGCGTCGCCGCGGTCCTCAGACTGTTGATGCGCGACCAGCGCCTGACCGCGCGCTACGGGACGCTTCCACTCGCCCGCCGTCGCCTCGCCAACCTCGCACGTCTCGCCGAGGAGGAGCAAACGGCCGGCACCGCCCTTGATGCCGCCGCGTTCGTTGCGCGCCTCGCTGAACGCCGCCGTCTGGGCGTCGATAGCGAAGAGGCGTCCGGTGAACATCTCGGCAGTCGCGGCGTGCGACTGATGACCATTCATCAGAGCAAGGGGCTGGAGTGGCCGGTGGTCTATCTGCCGGATCTCCATCGCCCCTTCGATCGCCGCGACCTCATGGCCAAGGCCCTCGGTCATCCCCGCGACGATGGGTTGGAGATCGCCTGCCATCCCGGCGACGCCGATGTCGAGGACGGCATCGGCCTCAAGGCCGGCCTGATCGCCGACACGTTGCGCCAACGCATCCAAGCCGAGGAGGCCCGGCTATTCTATGTGGCCTGCACCCGCGCCAGCGAGGAACTGCATGGCCTGATCCCGGCGCTCGATCCCGCCGGCCCGCTGCGCGATGGCAGCGTGCGCTGCGCCGCGGACTGGTGGCAGGGGGCGGGGATGCCGTGGGAGGACGTCATCGTCGCCATGGACCAGTCACCCGGCCGGCTGGCGATGACCGGGGAGGCGCTGCCGCCATTGCCGCCATTGCCGCCATTGCCGGCAGCGACCGAGGCGGAACTGCCGGTGCAGACGGTGAGCGACCTCCTCCCGCACGAACCTCTTGGGGAGCGCGGCGAGGTACGACCCGCCGCCGTCTCCGGTCTGAGCCGTTCGCAGGCCCAGGCGCTCGGCACGACGGTGCACCAACTGCTGGAGCATCACGGCCCTGGGATGGATCGCTCGGTGGCCATGGCGGCCCTCGCTGGATTCGCGGAATACCTGGGAGCTGAACGTTGGAACACCCTGCTCGCGCGCCTCGGTGATCGCGAATTGCTGCCCGGTTATTGGAGCGCTGCCAATCGTCTCATCGAACAACCGGTCATCGGCGAAGGCGATGACGGCATCGTCATCGGCACCTGCGACGTGCTGCTGCAGGACGGCACGGGCGGGTGGCATCTCTACGATTGGAAGACCGGTGAGGGGGCCATCAGCACTGCCAGCCAACAGCAGGTCCAGCTCTATGCCCGCCTGGTCGGGCCACACCTGGATGGACCTCTGCTTTCTGCGGGCCTGGTCGATGTCGAACGGGGAGTGGTCATCCCGGTGGTGTGGTGACCACGGCCTGATCGTCGCTGGTCATTGGCACCGTCGACGATCAGGCCGGTCCTGCAGAGGACGCGCGCTCAGCCGCTTCCCGCCAGCACCTGGATGATCTCCAGGTAGCAGACCTTGTTGTTGATCGCTCCGGTGGCACTGCGCAGCGTCAGTCGGCCATCGCTGATGGTCACCGTGACGGTGCCTTCGAACCAGCGGTTGGCGTCGGTCGGGGTCGCGTCGATCACCCGCACGCCCTCGGCATCGATCTTGTAGGTGCCATCGAAGTGGCCGGGATCGCCCGACACCACGTGCACCTGATAGGTGCCATTGGCGAGCGCGATCTCCCACACCGCGTTGGGGTTGCTCGCCTTCTGCATGTGGATGAGGGTGTCCTTCAACTGGTCGCTGGTCAGGTCGCGATCGCGCGTTTCGGTATTCACCAGATTCCAGCCGTAGGTCTGGCCGCCCCGGGCGCCATAGACCAGCCCACTGTCGACCAGATACCCGCTGACGCTCGCCGAAGTCGCCGGCTGGAAATTGACCTTCACTGCGCCGGAGGTCACCGTGACCACCACGGATGGCGAAGCGCTGCTGCGGTTGCCGGCGACGTCGGTGGCGGTGACCGTCAGCGTGTGGCTGCCGGCGCCCAGCGTCAGGGCGGCGTTCCAGGTACCGTTGCCGTTGACGATGGTGGTGGTGATCTGGGTACCGCCATCCAACACGCGGATGGTCGCTCCGGCTTCGCTGACGCCAGACAGGGTCGGGGTCGACGTGCCATTGCCGCTGCTGACCACCGGGGTCCCGGGAGTGGCTGGCGGCGTGGTGTCTCCGCCACTGCGGACCTGCACGCTTACCGCTGCGGAAACCACGGTCTCGCCGCTGCTGTTGATCGCCTTGGCGGTGAGCGTGTGGGCGGTCGTGCTGCTGATCGTCCAGGACGCGTTCCAGCCACCGGTGCTGCTGGTGTCGCTCCCGGCGAGCGTGCCGTTGTCGTAGAACTCGACGCGGGTGATGCTGCCGGAAACCGCGCTGGCCGTGGCCGAGGCGTTGACGGTAGCGCCAGCGGCATACTCCGTGCCGCCAACCGGGGCGGTCAGCGCGACGACGGTTCCGGCTGTGGCGGGGAAGACGCCGGTATCCATGAAGGCCTTCCAGGCATCCGCGACCCGTTTGCTGGGCAGCCAGATAGAGGGACGGCCGCCGGAATAGGGGTAGGCCTGGATGTAGTTGTTGATCCCACGTGCGCCGCGATTCCACGGCTGGGCGCTGTCGGAGGAGGGATCGGTGCAGCCGACCCAGGCCCGGTAGTTCTTCCACGAGGGTAGCGAGAAGCTGCTGGTCGGGATGTTGGCAGGGAAACGCAGGGTCAGGATCTCATCCAGCCACAAGGCAGGAAATTTCTGGTCGGTGGCGGCGGTGTCGTGGTACTGCGCGGGTTCGAGGTAGAGCGTCGCCGGCTCGCCGGCGGCCGCGCGCGGGGCCACCCGTTCCAGCTGCTGGGTCAGCGTGATGTCGCTATAAACGGTGTTGTCGAGTCCACCGACCACGTAGAGGCAGGGCACGCCCTCGGGTGCGGACTGGTAGGAGTAGTGGTGCTGGATGACGCCACCCATGCGACCTGGAGCCTTCTTGGCCATGGAGGCGGCGTTGTTGGCGGTGCCCGAGAGTCCCTGGAGGAACATCGGGGTGACGGCGATCTCGGGCTTGCCGAGGCTGGTAGCCACCTGATTGAGCGTCTCGACCAGGGCATTGAACTCCTGCGTCAGCGCGGCGTCGCTTTCATGGCGTCCGATCCAGTGCATCTGCATCATGTTCCATTTGCGTCCAAGGGCGCGCAGGTCCGCATTGGCGTAGTAGATGTCGGGCCGCCCGGCGGCGTTGGGATCCTTCCAATTGCTGATCAGCACGGCCTTCACGGGGCGGGAGGTGTCGGGAATGAAGACCTCGCGCCCGACGCCACCGACGGTGACGACCTGTTCCCATGAGGCGGCGAAGAGGGTGGGAAGGCCGAGGCAGGCCAGGAGCGCACAACGTAATAAGGAGACGGACATGGGTGAGGTTCCTGAGATGAGGTTGATTTGGAAGGGGCGCGGCTGGAAACGCATAGTCGCGTAGCGGCAGCGTGAAGAGCGCGTGATGATCGCGCATCGATCACATAGTGGCGAGATGATGGATTATGTTCCGTCCGAATGCGCAACTTAAATTCCATCCCACCACAGTGGTGTACGTCGCGTGATGCAGCCGCTGTCTCTGCCTGAGGACAGCACGCACCACATCCTGTATGAGACTCTTCAAATCGATCAAAGATGCTGATTTATCCAGGCAGAATCACCATCATGTTTTCAGTAGATTCGTTTCGGTCAGCCGGTGAAGCGAAGCGGTCAAGGGCTGGCGTCCAGGTTCATGTGGTTTAACCGACATATTTAACGGACCGTTTGGTAAGTTTATTCGCGAAATAAAGCAGTGATGTCGCGAGTGTCCGGTTCATGACAGGGTCGTCTCGTCAGTGAGGCAGTCACTGTCTCTGAATGACGACATCCGCACACCAT
>JANPIY010000723.1:0-4702 GCA_031425255.1 Planctomycetota bacterium | reverse complement strand
GCTGCGGATGGGCGGGATCATCGCTCCGCTGCGGGTGAACGAGATGCTCGAGTTCTCCGAACCCGCCATCAGCACCAGCGACGGGAACCGGGTGTGGACGCCGATGCGCTCGGCCATCACCTGATCGAGCGAGACGGTGTTGCGGAACGACGCCCGACTGGCTCCTGGGGCACCGGTGAGGAAACAGCGCTCGGAGGCATGGCCACCATCGACCCCTGGGAGCGACACGCCGGATAGGACCGTGAGATCGTTGCGATGCTCCTTGAGCAGGTCGAGGTACGGTGTCGCCTCGTAGTCCTTCCCCGCCTGCTTGGGGAAGAAGAAGTCGGGCATGATCCCCTGGTTGGTGAGCACGCCGACGAATCGGCGCGGCGTGGCGTCCACTGCCGGCTGGTCCACGGCCCACGCCAGCGGCGGAGCCATCGCTTCCAGCAGCGGCAAGGCCAGTGCCACCCCCGCGGCCTTGAGCAGAGTACGGCGGGCGAGCGGACGGGACGACAAGCGCGGAATGGACATGGGATCGCTCTCCGTGATCACTTGGTGCGGAACAGGTCGCTCTGGATGACTTCGTGCAGCAGCGCGCGGATGCCGTAGCCCTTGGCCTTGGCCCGGCCGACCAGGGCGTCGACCGCGGCACGATCGGCGAAGGACACCTCGGCCCCGGTGGCGTAGGTCACCAGGTGGCCGCTGAACGCGCGCGCCAGCCGCTCGGGCTCGGCCACCAGCAACGCGCGCAAGGCATCGACATCGGCGAAGGCTCGGCCATCGGGCATGGTGCCGGCGCAATCCACGTGTTGACCGTGGTGATACTCGATGTGGTGGCCGTTGATGATCTTGCGCTCATGGCCCGGCCCCGCCCCGCCGACCGCGCGGTAGCGCTCGCGCCAGGCACCGGTGACGTCGAAGCTCTCGAGCGCGAAACCATAACCGTCCATCTTCGCGTGGCAGGAGTTGCAGGTGTCATTGCGGCGGTGCTTATCCAACTGCTCGCGCACGGTGGTGGCGCCGCGGACATCCGGCTCGATCGCGCCGGCATCCGCCGGCGGCGGCGACGGCACCACCCCCATGATGCGTTCCATGACGAAGGCACCGCGTTTGACCGGCGAGGTGGTGGTGCCGGCGGCGGTGACCTTGAGCACCGCCGCCAGCGTCAACACGCCACCACGATGACTGCCGACCGGCAACAGAACCTTGCGCATCTCCCAACCGGAAACTCCGGGAAGGCCCTGCCCAGTAGGCTCCTGCCCACCGGACCTCGCCTCGCTGAAATAGTGGCGGGCCAGTGGTTCGTTGAGCATCGCGAAATCAGACTGCACCAGGTTGGTCACGCTGAGGTCGCTGGTCAGCAGTTCGTTGAAGAAGGCCTGCGCCTCCAGCACCATCGCCTCCTGCAGCCAGGGCATGAATTCGGGATAGAGCTTCTTGTCGGGTTGGGTGGCATTGATGTCGCGCAGCGACAGCCATTGGCCGAGGAAATGCTCGACGAAGCGCTGTGAGCGAGGACTGGCCAGCAGGCGTTCGGTCTGTGCCCGCAGCACGTCGGACGCGAGCAGCGCGCCCGAATCGGCCAGCGTCGACAGTTCCTCGTCCGGCAGCGAACTCCACAGCAGGTAGGACAGCCGCGTCGCCAACGCATGGGCATCGAGCCGACCGACCGGCTCACGCAACAGCAGGAAATCAGGCGCGGTGAGGATGCCGCGGTAGGCCGCCAGCAGCGCATCCTGGAAGGCGGCTCCGTCGGCGAGGCGCTGCTGCACGATGGCCGCGTACGGCGCGAGGTCATGGGCGCTGACCGGGCGGCGGAAGGCACGCCGGGCGAACCGCTTCAGCAGGCGCTGGGTGTCGCCGCCCAGGTCCTGCGAGGCGACATAGACCGCGGGACGTTTATCGCCGTGTTCGCCGTAGGGATCCTTGGGAAACGACCACGGATTGCCGCGTGGCCAGCTCTGCTGCCGCGGCTTGGGCACGCCACTATCCTTGCTCCAGGCGCGCACCGGCAGGTCGGCGAACAGCGCTTGATGGCTGGCCGGCGGCCATTGCTGGTTGAACGGTCCTTCGATCTCCAGCCATTCGACCGCGATCCCAGGCGCCGGATGGCGGGGACCACGCAGGCCATCGTCCTTGCGGGCGAAGTCGCGGACATTCTCGCACGAAGACAGGATGATGCGCAGGTTGTCGTCGGTACCGTGCGTCATGCCGCCGCCCCGTTCCAGCCAGGCGCTCACCTCGGTCACCGCCGCTCGATTTGCCGGCAGGCCGACGGTGCCGTAGTGTTCGTTCTTGCTGTAGATGCCCCACGACAACGCGCCGCCACGCGTGGTCGGCACCACCTCTTTGCCATCCCAACCAAAGCTGTAGGCGGATGCCCGCAGTTTATACCAGCCGGTGAGATGCGGGCGGATGGTGTCGAGCGAGCAGCGGTAGTCGGCGTCCTCATTGCGGAACATGCCGATCGCGGTGGCCGTGGGCTCGTCGTCGACCACGGTGAACGACGTCGGCGCGACGAACGTCGGATCCTGCGTCATGCCTACCAGGCCGATGGCGATGCGCTCCTGCACCGAACGCCCGACCCAGCCTTCGGTCTCCTTGCCCTGGTGACGGGTGTGGTCCCACAGACGGTACCGGTAGCGCTGCGTGGGCGGCTGCTCGACCAACGGGCAGAGCGCCGCATCGAGCGCGCGGTCGACCACCGCAAGGTAGGCCTCGAGGTGGATCGAGGAGAAATCGAGCGCCCCCGCCAGGCGATCGAAACCGTGGGATCTGCCGTCCTCCGGCAGGGTCTCCTTCAGCCGCAGCCCAGGCATCGCCAGCAGATCACGCACGCTGTTCTCAAACTCGACGCGGTTCAGTCGGCGCAACGGCGTGCGTCCATCACGCTGCTGGCCGGCGCGGTCGGCGGCGATGAGGCGCTGGGCTAACGCTCCCGTCATGGCCGCGCTGGCGGCGGGTTCAGGCCGCGCCCGTTTGGCTTTGGCCGGGGGCATCTCGCCCGCCCGCACGCGGTCGTGGATCTTCACCCACATGGCGACGTTGTCGGCGTCCTGCGGTTTCCAGTCCAGGGCGGTGAGATCGAGTCCGCCCTTGGCGACATCGTGATCGTGGCATTCGTGGCAATGCTGTTTGAAGAAGGCGACCGACGGCAGCTCCGCGCCGATGAGGCCCACGCCCAGCAAGGCCACGCAGAACAGACCGACGCGGGTGGCGAGACCGACGATGCCTGAGCCCACCACCAGATGTTGAAAGCGATGCAGCATGGTCTCTTTCAGGAAATGGTGCGCCGCGCCGATCAGCGGCGCGGCGTGACGGACGACCAGGTGGTGCCGATGCGCAGTTCGTCGACCGACCAGGCGCGCTCGGTGCCGTTGTTGATGTGTAGCGAACCGAGCACGCCATCGTAGGTCCCTGGCTGACCACTCAGCGTCCAGGTCGCCGGTTCGTGACCATCGACCTGGTCATCCAGCGCATAGACCTTGAGGAAGGCCTGGTCGGGCGTGATGCGGCCGCAGACCACCTTGAAGACGCACAGGTACGGCTGTCCGTCGCGTAGCGGGATGGTGCCGTTGGTATTGCCGAAGTGGTTGAGCAGATGCGGACACCCATTGCTCATGATGCCGAAGCCGAGGCGGTCGCGCGGCACGCTCTGCGAGGTGAGCATGCAGCGGAACCAGTGGTGGGTGGGCCCGTCCACGGTGGCGCTGCGTTGGATCACCAGGCTGAGGTAGCGCACGCCGTCCTGGGCGAGGTCGATCGGTTCGACGAACAGCCGCATGCAGGCGTCCCGATAGGTGTCGGGTTTGCTGGATTCGCTCGGCAGCTCCAGGCGCCCACCGCTGGCCGGCACCAGTCCGGAGGGCAGGGCGAGGTTCCGCCCAGGGCTGATGTCGATCGGGAGATCGCTGGTCGGCTGGTTGCGAAACCAGGGCGAACGCCAGCCGAAGCCGCCGGCTGCGTCCTGCTTGCGACTGAGGGTGCGGGCAAAGGGATAGGCGAAGGATTCATGGCTGAGCAGGCGTCCGTTCTCGCCAACGCCCATCCGCTGCAGCTGCGCCGCCAGCGTCGCGGCCGGACGCGTCACGTGCTCACCCGTGGTGTCGCTGGCCGAGCGCAGGCGCACACCCTGGCCACGGCGCAGGACGGTGCCGCTGTCGCTGGTGCGGACGGCCAGACCACGCCACGCCACCTCGCCATCGATGACCTGGAGGTCGGTCGCTCCCGAACGCTCGACCGACAGCGCGAACTCGGTGCCGAGATCGGTGATCTCCGACACCGGCGTTCGCAGGATGAAACCGGCGGCCTGTTCGCTGGCGCGCACGGTCACCTGGCCGAGGGTCAACACCGCCGACCCTGGGGATTCCAACACCAGTTCGACCATGCCGACCAGCAGCACTTCCGCGCCCCCGTCGAAACGCACCAGCGCGCTGCCGCTGCGCAATCGCAGCGGGCCATCCACCAGGCGTTGCCCCGACACCAGCGCACGCCCATCCCAGACGCAGGCGTCGGTCAGCACCAGGGTGGCGACCGGACGCGCCGGCGACGCTGGAAACGGAGCGCTCCACCAGCCCAGGACCAGGGCCATCATCGCCGCCAGTGAGGCGGCGAATGCGTAATGCGCCCAGTTCAGCCGCGCGACGGCCCTGGGGGCTGAGGCGATGGCCACCGAGGTGATGCGGCTCTGCACCTGACGGGAGAAATCCTGGCCCTC
>JANPIY010000722.1:0-2203 GCA_031425255.1 Planctomycetota bacterium | reverse complement strand
TGTCAGGCGACATGAAAAACTGACCCCTTGGCGACATTGAGAACTGACCCCCTTCGAGGACGAAGGAGGTCCGATGGAAGAGATGTTCCAAGCTCCGCAGGTCGCAGCAGGCCGGGGGAGCGAGACGATGTTGGCGCCGCAGGAGGTGCAGAGGATGCTGGCGCTGTCGGCGCTGGGGTGGGGAAGCAAGCGCATCGGCCGGGAGCTGGGCTGCAGCCGCAACACGGTGCGCGAGTACCTGCGGCAAGGTGGCTGGCGAGCGATGGATGTCGCTGCCCGGGCGGGCGCACTGGAGCCGCACCGCGAGTGGCTGGCCGAGCGATTGCGCCGGCACCGTGGCAACGCCGACGTGGTGCGCCAGGACTTGGCGCGCGAGCTGGGCATCGCGGTCAGCCTGCGCACCGTGCAGCGCGCTGTCGAGTCGCTGCGCCGGGAATTGCGTGCCGAAGCCGTGGCCACGGTGCGCTACGAGACGCCGCCGGGCCAGCAGTTGCAGATTGACTTCGGCAGCACCGCCGTGGCCATTGGAGGGGAGATGCAGCGCATCCACCTGTTCGTGGCTACTCTGGGCTACAGCCGGCGCTGCTACGTGGCTGTCTTCCTGCACGAACGCCAGTCGGCCTGGCTGCAGGGGCTCGAAGGTGCCTTCCGGCACTTCGGCGGTGTGCCGCAGGAAGTGTTGGTGGACAACGCCCGGGCGCTCGTCACCGAGCACAACGTGCAGACCCGGGAGGTCAAGTTCAACGACCGCTTCCATGCCTTCTGCCGTTACTGGGGCGTGACGCCGAGGGCCTGCGCGCCGTACCGGGCGCGCACCAAGGGCAAGGACGAGCGCGGCGTTGGCTACGTCAAGCGCAACGCCATCGCCGGCCACGGCTTCGACAGCCTCGAGGCGCTGCACGCCCATGTCGCGCGCTGGATGCGCGAGATCGCAGACACCCGGGTGCACGGCACCACTGGCGAGCCGCCCGTCGTGCGCTTCGAGCGCGAGGCGGCCGCGCTCAAGCCGTTGCCGGCCAAGGCACCGTTCCTGCAGGTGCGCGAGCTCACCCGGCGCGTGCACACCGATGCCTGCATCGAGCTGGACACCAACCGCTACAGCGTGCCGTGGAAGCTCATCGGCGAGAGCGTCACCGTCGTCGTGGCCGAGCGCCAGGTGCGGGTGCTGTACGCCGGCCAGGAGGTGGCTTGCCACGGGCAGAGCCCGTGGCGGCGCGCCACCGTGATCGACCGAAGCCACCTGGCTGGCATCGTTGGGGCGAGCACGGTGGGCGTGAGCTGGCTGTCCAGGACGCCACCCTCACCGCCGGTCATCCCGGCTGAGCTGCTGCGGCCTCTGGAGCAGTACGAGCAAGCGCTGGGAGGGGCCTGGTGATGGCCGCAACCAAGAAGACCAAGCCGATCGAGGACCTGGGCACCCTGGAGCCGATGCTCACCCGGCTAAAGCTCACCGCGATCCGGGATCAGCTCGACACGCTGCTGGACCAGGCCGGCCGCGCCGAGCTGAACCTGCGCGAAGCGCTGACGATGCTGTGCACGGCCGAGGTGGCGCGCAAGGACGAGCGGCGCATCCAGATGGGCATGTCGATCGCCAAGTTCCCCTGCGTCAGGACGCTGGAGGGCTTCGAGTACGACGCGCAGCCCTCGGTGGATCCCAAGCAGATCCGGGAGCTGGCGACTTCGCGCTGGGTGGCCAACGGTGACAGCGTGCTGCTCCTGGGGCCGCCGGGCGTGGGCAAGACGCACCTGGCAGTGGCGTTGGGAAGAGAGGCCATCGTGCGCGGCTACAGCACGCTGTTCGTGCCGGCCACCAGCCTGGTCACGCAGCTGGCCAGGGCGCACGCCGAAGGACGGCTGGAGGACAAACTCATCCACTTCACCAAGCCCAAGCTGCTGATCGTGGACGAGTTGGGTTACCTGCCGTTCGAAGCCAACGCTGCGCATCTGTTCTTCCAGCTGGTCAGCCGGCGCTACGAGCGCGGCTCGATGCTTGTAACGAGCAACCGTTCGGTCGCCGAGTGGGGTGGCGTGTTCGGAGACGCCGTCGTGGCGACAGCCATCCTGGATCGGCTGCTGCACCACAGTCACGTCATCACCATCCGCGGGGACAGCTACCGCCTGCGAACGAAGCGCCGCGCTGGCCTGGTTAACCAGGCCAGCGCGAACACCGCAACTCAACCCAATTGATCAGCAACCGGGGGTC
>JANPIY010000721.1:0-10448 GCA_031425255.1 Planctomycetota bacterium | reverse complement strand
CGGCACCCGCGTAGGGCGTTCGATGGCCCATCGCGTCCCCAACCACCGAGCGCTGGGCCTTATCGATGGTCACGATGCTATGCGCCCGCATGCCGAAGGCCTTGGCCTTCTCTTGGGTCGGAAAGGTCGTCTTGTGCGGCTCATGCGTGACGGGGTCGGCGACAATGACCGACCATGAGCTACCCTTCTTCAGCTTGTTCTCGTACAACCAGACGCCGTGCTTGATAATCATAGAACCTCCTCGGTTGGCGGCCCCGGAATGGGGCGCGTGAGCGGGAAGTATTCTGAGTGGGAACACGACTCTTAATCGCAATTGCCTGCCTTGTCAATGTTCATGACGTCAAAAAATCGTACGTAATTTATTGTCACCATTGAATTTATATAACTGAGAGCCTGGGCGTCCGTTCGCGGACCCTTATTTTGTGTCTTAAATGGTGTGACACAGCAATTGTGCAATGTTTTTCAGCGGCGGGCCCGGGCGGAGCCCTGGGCTCCAACGGCCGCAGAAATTCCAGGAAGAGCCTACGGGGCAGACCGTAGATAATCGCGGATAATCGCATGCGCGGATGCGGGGGTTCAGCCGACCAATCGATTCGCTAAGTGGAATTGTCTGAGCAACTTGGACTATTGTACGGACATTGCTAATGTCCCGAACGAGTAAAATCGTTCCGGCGGTTCGAATCCGCCAGTCTCCGCCAATCACCCCCCGGCCTCGCGCGGGGGGTTTTCATTTACCCTCGCCTCCTACGCCGCGGGCCGATTAAGGTATTCTCGCGAGGTCAATTCCTCGGTCTCGCCCAGACGGCCGCCGACCGGCCCTTATCAGGCGAGTCAGACCACGTGCCAGGCGGAAGCGTAGACCGAGGGCCCTCCGATCTACCAAGATGACGCCAGAAAGGTCCGTCGACACGGCAACTCTTCAGCGTCCCGCATTCCTCGCCCGCTCGAGCAACCCGTGTACCCCCGGCCAAGTCACCGCCAGACTGCCCTCCTTGGTCGGATGGGTGCCATCGGGGACATACCGATGGAAACGCTCCGCATCATTCTCTTTCAACGTCTGCCACGCGGGAAAATGATCGATCAGCGGCAAGGAATGCGCCTTCGCGTAGGTGCGGTAGTTGTCGTTGAAGGCAGTGAGTTGCGGACGAGCACTCATGGTCCGTTTGCCGTTGGGGGCGTCCCAGTTGGCATTCATCACTTGCAGGACGATGTCGCAGCTCGGGCGTTTGGCGCGGATGCCACGCACCATCGCATCGAGATTGCTGGCGGCCTGTGCTACCGTCAGATTGAATTTCTCATGCGCATCGTTGTAGCTGAATTCCATCAGCACCAGATCGGGTTGGTGCGCCAGGACTCGTTCGCCGAGATTCGCCAGGCCCCATTGGGAATTCTGCCCGGGGCCGGCACTGTTGATGACCGTGGCCTTGCCGGCGTAGTGTTCGGCGAACCAGTTTTTGGTCGCTACCGCCCATTCGCCCCCGTGCGTCAGGCTGGTACCGTAGAGCACCACGGTCTGCGCCTTGCCGGCGCGGAGGTTTGCGAAACAGCTGGTCGGCAGGGCTTCGCCCGCGTGGACGGTGATGAGCAGCGAGGCCAGCAGCAACGGGGTAGCGAGCAGCAACGGCGACATCGGAAGCCCTCGGTGGATGAACCGTGATGCTGTTGTACGCCCCACCAGATTCCATCCGCTGGTTCCTGGCAGCCATGGCTGGCATCAGGGTGGAAGCAGCTGCGACGCTGTCCTTCTCAACCGCTGAACGTCACCGCCTCGACGTCCATATGCCGATAACAGACGGTCACGGCACCGGGAACGTGCAGATGCAGGTGGTGCCCTGACCTGGGCTGCTGGTGATGCTGATGCGTCCGCCCATACGGCGCATGTTGTTGAAGCAGGTCGATAGGCCCAGGCCGGTGCCGCGTTCGCCTTTGGTCGAATAGAAGGGGTCGAAGGCCCTGCTGAGAGTCGCCTGATCCATACCGCAGCCGGTGTCCGCCACTTTCAATACCACCGAGGGTTGACCGTCATCGTCGACGCCATGGCTCGCCTGCAGGGTGATGGTGCCGTAGTCGGCGATCGCGTCGCGGGCGTTGACCACCAGGTTCATCACCACCTGTTCGACCGAGACGACGTCGCCGGTGATGATCAGGCGTTCATCCGGGAGTCGTATGTCGAGGAAGGTCCGTTTTGGCACCGTGCTGCGCAGCACCGGCTGCATCGCGCGGATCACATCGGCGAGATCGATGGCAGACTCGGTGATCTCACGGCCTTTGCCGAAATTGAGCAGCCGTTTCACCAGCGCACCGGCACGGCTGGTGGCATCCAGCACGACCACGGCGCGTTCATGGACCTGGTCCGGGGTCTGCCCCGACCGCATCAGCAGCTCGGTCTGCCCTTGGATGCTGGTCAATAGATTATTGAAATCGTGACCGATCGCGCACGCCATGCGGCCGAGGGCTTCCATCTTCAGGTTGACGCGTTCGTGCTCCTCACGTTGGCGCAGCGCCCGTTCAGCGGCGAGACGCTGATGACGCTCATAGTACAAGCCACAGATCAGCGCGACCTGCATGGCGTAGTTCTGATCGGCCTCGCTCCACGAGCGTTTCCCGCCCAGGTGTTCGAGGCACAGCACACCGACCGCTTTGCCACCGCGCCAGATCGGCGCGTCCAGCAGCGCCCCGATGCCGAGGGGAGTCAGGTAGGGCTTGCTGAAACAGGAGGTCGCCGGGTGGTCGTGCGCATCATCCGCCGGAATCACCACCGAACGGTCCAGCGCCGCGAAGTAGGCCGGAAAATCGGCGCGCTTCAGGACGGTTCCGCGCCCGTGGACGGGACTGCCGTCGAAGAGGTCCTGGCAGACGATGGCATCCAATGGCTCGTCGCGCAGCCACACCGAGGCCCGCCCGACCTGAAGTCCCGAGGCCGCCAACTCGGTGAGTTGTCCCAGGATCTGCGCATCATCCGAACCATTCTCGGCGATCGAAAGGCGCACCAGACGCACCAGGACGTCCTGCGCGGTGCTGGTCAAGACGACAGGATGGAGTGCGGTCGACATTCGAGCGAAAGATGGCTTCCGATTCCGAGCGACGCAAGGCCATGATGGCCCTTCTTTGTCGTGGTCGCACCGCGATCGCAGGCGGTGCCGTGTGCCCCGAATTCGGCTCAGCGCGCCTCACCTTGCTCATAGGCTCGATAGAGCCCGGCGTAGGCCCCACCCTGGTTCATCAGCGTGGAGTGGCTACCGGTCTCGACCAATTGGCCATCGCGGATGACGGCGATGCGATCGGCGTCACGGATGGTCGCCAGGCGATGCGCGATGATGATGGCGGTGCGACCCTGCGACAGCCGGCGCAAAGCGCGTTGGATCCGCGCCTCGGTATGGATGTCGACGGAGGAGGTCGCCTCGTCGAGCACCAGCACCGCGGGATCGGCGAGGTACGCACGCACCAGGCAGACCAGTTGCCGTTGCCCATGGCTGAGGTGGGCGCCCAGCGGACCGACCTGCGTGCGCCACGCCGCGGGCAGACGTTCGAGGACTTCATCGGCTCCGAGGGCGCGGGCGGCGGCGATCAGTTCGTCGTCGTTCGCCGCGGGGCGCGCCAGGCGCAGATTGTCGAGCACCGAGCCGCTGAAGAGGATGTTGTCCTGCAGCACCACCCCGACATGGCGACGCAGATCCTGTTGGGCCACGCTGCGCACGTCATGGCCATCCAGGCGCACCGCGCCTTGCTGCACGTCGTAGAAACGCGACAGCAGTTGGACCAGGGTGCTCTTGCCGTGGCCGGTGGGTCCGACGATGGCCAGCACCTCGCCGGCGCGGATGGTCAGCGTGAGGTCGTGGATCACCGGTCGTGCCGGGTCGTAACCGAAGGTCACGTGGTCGAACGAGACCTCGCCCTGCACCGTCCCCAGGACCACTGGTGCCGCGGGATCGGTGACCTCCGGCGCGGTGTCGAGCAGCAGGAAGATGCGTTGCGCCGAGGCCGCACCGGTGGCGAACCGTTCGAACAGATCGCCGAGTTCCTGCAGCGGCCCCAGGAAGACGAAAATGTAGAAGACCGCCTGGACCAGTTGGCCGAGGGTCAGCTCCTGCCGCTCCAGGCCGATGCCACCCACCACGATCAAGATGGCCAGACCGGCGGTGAACAACATGCCGGCATACGGTTGGAACCAGCCCCAGCCCCAGGTGCCGCGGATGGCGGCACGATCGAGATCGCGGAGCAGCACGCGGTAGCGCTGGCGGTTGGCATCCTCTTGCGCGGTCTGCTGGATGACGCGAACTCCGCCGATGGTTTCCACCAGATGGGCGGTGACCCGGCTCTTGGCTTCGGCGACTCGCCCCCACAGGCGGGTGCCCAGACGTTGGAAGGCGACCATCGCCACCAGCAGGGCCGGCACCACTCCGACTAGCGACCAGAACAGCAGCGGGCTGATGATCCACAGCAGCAGGCCCGCGCCCAGGCAACGCATCGCCGTCGAGGCCAGCTCGGGCGCTCCGTGTACTACCAGCGGTTCGATCGCGTCCACGTCACGATCGACGCGCGCCACGATGCGGCCCACACGCGTCCGATCGAAGTAGCGTACCGATAGCGACTGCACGTGGGCGAACAGGTGTACCCGCAGATCATTGAGCAGGCGGATGCCGATGGTTCCATTGAGCCATTGGGTCACCCCGGCCAGTCCGAAGCGGCAGATCCAGGTCAACGCCAGTCCGCCGCACATCAACGCGACCAGGGCGGAATCGACGACCCAGCCCGTGCCGTCAGGAATCAGACCATGATCGATCACCTGGCGGATGAACCAGGGGCGGGCGAAGATCGACGAGACCAGCACCACCTCGACCAACACCACCAGGGCGATGCGTCCGCGCACCGGCCGGATGAGCGTGAGGATGCGCCGCAGCATGCGGCGATCGAGGCGCGCCCGCGCCAGGGATTCTTCGATGGCGAGGTCGCTCATGGGGAAGACTCGCTGGACTCGCGGGTGCGGGGTGCGAAGTACGAGCTGCGAGGTTTCGTGGTCGGACGGACAACATGATCAGGCGCGACACCAAGCGAACCCTGCCTGCTCGCGGGCGAATGAACCTGGCCGCTGAGAACGTCCGATCCCGGACGACCGCGCACCGCGCACCTCGCACTCCGCACCAGGCCAAGCACGCTCATGACGTCAGCCCCAGCAATTCGCGGTACGCTGCGCAACGGCCCGTCAGCTCCGCGTGCGTTCCCGAAGCGACGATGCGTCCGCGCTCCAGCAGGACCACGCGGTCGGCGAGCAGGATGGTCGACAGCTTGCTGGCGATCAGCAGCGTGGTGGTGCCGCGGAGCTCTTGGCGCAACTGGTCCAGGATACGCCGTTCGGTCACCGCATCGAGCGCGCTGGTGGCGTCATCACCGCACAGCACCGCCGGCCGGGCGAGCAGCGCGCGCGCCAGGCACAGACGCTGGCGCTGCCCACCGGAAAGCGTCGCGCCACGTTCACCGATGACGGTGTCCAGGCCCTGCGGCAGGCCGGCGATGATGTCCTCGCCTTGGGCCAGACGCAGGACCGCGTGCAGTTCGGCCTCGGTGGCAGCGGGGCGACCCAGGCGCAGGTTGGCGGCGACCGTGTCGCTGAACAGGAAGCTGTCCTGATACACCACCTGCACGTGTTGGCGCAGTGCCTCCAAGCGGAGCGTGCGCACATCGCTCCAGCCGCGCGTGGTATCGCCGATGGCGACACTGCCGGCCGAGGGATCGGCCAGTCGCGGCAGCAGATGCGCCAGGGTGCTCTTGCCGGAGCCGGTGATTCCCACCAACGCCACCATCTCACCTGGGGCGAGTTCGAGGTCGAGGCGGTCGAGCACCGGCACGCCCGCTGCCGTCCACACGCTCACGCCGCTCAGACGCAGACCGAACGGTGCCGCCGGAGGCTCTTCGCGGCCATCGCGGATGGCCGGTACGGCATCCAGCAGTTCCATGATGCGTGCGGCCGAGGCGCTGGCCTCGGCGAAGGTCTGGATGGTGCGACCGACACCTTCGACGCGGAAGATCACGGCGGTGATGATCATCAACGCGGCTACCAGTTCCCCGAGCGTGAGGTGGCCTGCGGCCACCAATCCTGGTCCACACCACAGGATCCACACGTGGCTCAGGCCGACCAGCATCTGCGGCAGCGGCAGACGCAGGGCGGTGTAACGGAGCGCCTGCCGGGCCCGGTTCGCGTAGGCCCCGACCGCCAGCCGGAAACGCGCGATGCGGGCCTCTTCCAGCGCGAAGGATTTGATCACCCGCACGCCGCCGACACCCTCGGTCAACTCCTGCGTCACCACGTCGTAGGCGTCGCCCACCGCGCGATCGAGCGTGATCAGCCTGCGGGTCTGGAATACCAGGAGGCCGCACGCGCCGACCACCAGCAGTGCCGGCACGACGGCGAGCATGGGATGATACCAGCCCAACATCCCCAGACAGGCGAACATCACCAGCGCGGTCTCCAGCAACGTGCGCCAGCCGCCGACCACGGCGTCGCGCACCTTATCGCTGTCGCGCGTGGTGCGGGTGACGATCTCGCCGGCGCCGTGTTGCTGGTGGTAGGACTGGTCGAGGGCCTGCACCTGTACCAGCACCTGATCGCGCAGGTCGTGCAGCAAGCGCTGGCCCAGGACCATGCCCAGCAGGGTGCCCAGGTATTGGATCAGCCCACGACCGAGCGCGAGAGCCATCAAGGCGCCGACCCAGAACCAGGCGCGTGAGAGCTCGAGCGAGCCATCGCTGGCGCGCACCACCGCGACACCAGCCTTCACCTCATCGAGCGCCAAGCCGATGAGATGCTGAGTCAGCGGCAGGCTGAGGTTGACCACCAGCGCCACCACCGTGGCGGCGACGAACAGCAGGGGATGGCGGCGGTAGAAACCGAAACAGCGCAGCAGGGGGTGGGAGGTGACGGCCATGTCGCGGGCCGCGCATGCTCGCGGCGTGGCGGCGAGCGCAACGGGACTCCCCATACCCCTCGGCGTCTCCCCCCTGGGACCGCCGGCTGCCAGCCGGCCAACATCGTCAGGCCCACATGAAAATGGCGGATGCAGGAGGATGCCCGCTCACGCCACTCACCTCGCCCGTTCCATCAACGCGCGACGCACGCCCTCCATCCGCTCGACCGACACGCCACCGAGCGTCTCGGTCACCGCTCCCTGGGCGTCGAGCGTGCCGCGGATTCGCGTCGTACCCAACACCTCGCCCATGAGTACCGCCAGGCGCCGTCGGTTGGGGTCATCGACCAGCAGGCGCTCGCGCTCGGCGACCAGGCGCAGCAGCGAGATGTCCTCCTCCGCGCGACGATACGCTTTCAGCCGCAGTGATGCGCAGGCGCCGGTGAGGCCGAGCGGTTTGCCGCTATAGAACACGCAGGTGTCCTCGAACCGCGTCCAGTTTCCCGCATCGCCCAGGGTCAGCCACGGCACGAAGCCATCGACGCCGCGCGTGTAGAGATCAAGCCCCTGCGCGACGATCGCCAGGGCGCTGCGTGCCGAGGTCGGTGCGCCGCCGTAGGACCACACCCGCTGCTGGTGGCGCTCGCGCCATTCCTCCAGCCAGGGGCGGAAATCGTTGAACGCCCCGGTGACGTTGAGGTCGACCACGCGGTCCAGCACGTCCCGCCCCCATTGGGGACGCGACACGTCGACGCGGTGGATGACGCGACGGTCATCACCTTGTGCTTCGCGGATGAGCCCACCCAGGAATCCCAGGGCCAGGAAATCGTCCATGTGCTGCGGCTCGTCGAGCAGCCAGAAACTGGTCCCGCGGCCGTGTTTGCCCCGTTTGCGGTCGTACTGCTTGTAGAAGTACTTGTCGTTGAGGTAGACCTGGAACGAGGTCGCCCACGGCTTGCTCTTCAGGTGCGCGATCAGATCGCGCATCACCGCCACCCACTGTTCGCGGTACTGCTGGCTGAAGCCGTCCTGCACCGCGCCGGCGAGACGCCAGTGGTCCTCCCAGCGCAGCTCGTTCCAGCGGTAGCCCTCCTGCATCGGCGTGGGCCAGGACTCCATGAAGGGCAGGTAGAAATGATCGAGGCCGACGCCGGGGCGGGTGGTCCCGGCGAAGGCCGAGCCATCGAACAGCGGGCCATAGCGTTGGTCCCACCCTGCCCAGTCGGCGACGCGCATGGTCTTGCCCGCACCGCTGAGCGGCCAGGCGACGCCATCTTGGAAATCCGCGGCATGGCTGTAGCCGAGCACCGCGAGGGTGGTGCGGTGGTCGTGGGCGAGGGCATAGAAGGCGCGTTCGGCAGTGAGGAACTCCGCGCTGCCGGCACGGCCGAATTCCGCACCCGGGGAGCCATAGGAGTTCATCGACCAGGTGAAGGAGGTCGTGGGCGGGATCACCGGCGCAGTCACGGTCAACGCCATCGTCAGGACCAGGGGCGCAGCGCCGCCATTGTCGACCGCCAGGGTGCCGCGGTAATCGCCGGTGGCGATCGCGCCCGGGACGAAGCATTCGACGTAGACCGTTTGCGTGCGCTGGCCGGTGACGGCATTACGCGTATCGGGAATGCGGAAAACCTCGCCAGCCGCCAGCGGCACCAGGGGGTCCGGATGCCAGGCGCCCTCGACCTGCTGATACCACAGCCGCGACAGGCGGACCGCCGCTGCCGGGATGACCGCCCCGGCGGGTCCCCGCAGATCACCCGGGGTGACGCGCCAAGCGCCATCCGCAGTCGCCGCGTCGCAGACCACCTGGAAAGCCGCCCAGGCACCGCGGGGAGCGCGGACGGTGATAGTGCGGTCGGCGCCGCTCCAGGCCGGATTCGCCTGCGACCAGGTGCCGCTCCGTACGGACGAGGGCACGGTGACGCCCGGTTCCTCCCGCACCGTACCGGTGAGGGGATCGACCTGCACGAGGTCCGGTACGGCCCATACCGCACCGACCGCGTTGGCGGGTGGTGCCCCGCCGGCAGGTGATACCAGAACGGCCACGGCCAGTGGTAGCGGCGTGCCGAGCACCGCACTCGCGCGACCCTGCGCGGTGCCGGCAGCAATGATCACGCCGCCCCGGCCGACGATGTCGACCTCGGCAGCGAGGGTGGCCTGCGGCTCCAAGCCATCCAGCAACAGGCGCACGGCTTCACCTGCCGGTGGCACGGTCGGATGACGCCAACGGGGCAGATCCTTGCCGCCGAGGCGGACCCGATACCCGACGATGGCGGCACGCGCGTTGGCGTCGGCGGGACCCGGCCAGGTGATCTCGGCCGCTCCGTGGGTGAGGCCGGCGCCACGCGCCCACGGCTGCACCTGCACGCGCAGCACGCCACGCGCGCTCGCGGTCACCGGCCTGGTGCTCACCACCAGCACCGGTTTGGCGTTCGACTGTTCCCGAGCGAAGAAGTAGTTGTTGCCGTGGTTGGTCTCCGGCACCACCTCCTTGGCGATGTTCATGGTCTGGCCGCTATCGTCGCTCACGGCGAGTCCATACGACAAGCCGGCGGCGCAGGCTTCGAGCAGCCGCGGCTCCAGGGGGATGCGATACCAGCCGTCAGCGGTTTTCTCCACCGTGGCCTGCGCCCAGGTGGTGCCGCCGCGGGCGAACACCACATCCAGGAAAATCCCTCCTGCGCCCGCCCAGGGGAGATCGGGATGGGCGGCACGCAGGAAGGTCGGATCGCCGGTGGTGGCGGGCTCATAACCGCCACGACCTTCGCTCCACGCCGCGGCCACGGTCGACGCTCCGACCTTGTGCACCATCACGCGGTCGTCGGTGGCTTTGAGCCGCAGCTCGGCACGTTCGACCACCTGCCCCCGCAGCGGTGTCGAGTCGAAATCCAGCAGGATGAGATTCTCCAGCCCCTTGAGCTTGAGTCGCGGCGCGCTGCCCGCGGCCAGTCCACGTTCGCTCTCGAAGGCCGAGATGCAGGTGTCGGCGGTGATCGGCAGCGTCAGTTCAGCGGCGATGACGGAACCGCTGGACAGCAGCAGCGCGACGAGAGCGAAACGTGGGGACATGAGCAACCTCCGCGCTGGTTCTCCGCCACCATCGCCAACGTTACGGAAAAAAGCTCTGCGGCGTGTCGTGTGGTTCCCATGCCCTCGGTTCGACCAAATGCCGATCAAAACCGCAGAGGGCGCAGAGGACGCAGAGTTGAGAATTCTTAGCTCTGCGCCCTCTGCGGGCTCTGCGGTTGGACCAGATCGCAAGCTTCTTACGGCGTCCTCACCGGGCCCATCGCTGAGCGCAGATCCATCAGGACCTGGTCCGCCGCATCGACGCGGATGAAGCCCAGTCGCGGGTACTCCATGTCGAGGATGACGTAGACGGTGAAGGCGATGACCAGGGAAAAACCGAAGGCCTGCAGCCGGTTCGGATGTTCGGCGAGCAAGGTATTGCCGGCCAGGAAGGCGCAGACCAGGGCCAGCACCACCAGCAGGATGAAGATGATCATCGGCGGATGGGTGCGGGTCGCCATCAGCCGGGTGGTGGCG
>JANPIY010000720.1:0-3083 GCA_031425255.1 Planctomycetota bacterium | reverse complement strand
GGCGTGCACGCCGATCGCCAAACGCGTGCTCGAACTCTACTTCACCAAATATGGACCCGGTGGCCATGCGGGCGGCGTGAAGAAGTAGGCGCGACCGGATTACATCAGAAAAACAATGTCATCGCCAGATTTTCTGCAAATCGCGCAAAGCCCAGCGCCTGCGGATGCAGGCCGTCCGGCAGCAGCCGGTGGTCATGCGGCATGAGGTCCTCGATCACTTCCAGGCGCGGGGCATAGGCAGCCAGCTTCGCCTTGAGCGCGGCGCGTACGCGACCGGCGCGCTCGCCCGCGGCGCGGTCGAGCGGGACCCCGGCAAAATCCGTCGGCCCTTTGCCTTCTTCACAGGGTTTCCACGGCGGCAGCAACCAGACCACGCGCTGATGACCACCGGCCAAGGCGAGCTCGGCGAGCTCACCCGCGCGCTGGGCGGCGGGTTCGACGTCCGACTCGCGCCAGGAATGGTTGCTGCCGAGGGCGATGGTGACGAGGTCGTAGCGGTAGGCGGTGAGCGCCTGGGCGAAAACCGCCGGCTCGATCTTGAGGCCGCCCACGCCGAGGTTGTGGACCGGCAGGTTCCAGCGCCGGCTGAGGCGGTGCACCCAGTTCTGCAGTGGCGACTGCACGCTGAAGCCTTGCGTCAGGCTATCGCCGATGGCCAACCAGCGCGCTGTCGGCAGCGGTGCGGGCGCGAGCACGGCGCCGGTGGTGAGTTTGACGCCGACCACCGCGCAGGTGCTGATCAGCGGCAGCCAGATCCACACCGTGCGCAAGGCCCCGCCGCGTTCGAGGCCGGTCGGCAGACCGACCGCGAGGTCGCCATCCTGTTCGCGCAGGTCCTCGCTGTGCACCTGATGCCACGCGGGCTGCCCATCGGCCTCGCGTTCGACCTCGATAGCGATGCCGCAGGGGATCGGCTGGTGGTGGCGCAGGCGTCCCAGCAGCAGCGTCACGCGTGGGGAGTCGGTGCGCAGCACCACCGCGCAACCGGACGATGAGCGCAGGTTGGCCAAGGGTCCGATCTGGCCGGCCACCGCGTCGTGGGCCGCGCGCGGAAAACGTTCGAGGCGCACCGCCGGTTGGTCGCGCTCGACGGGCTGCGGACAGAAGTACGCCAGGCGCGGGTCGGCGGCGGGGATCAGCTCCATCTCAGACGCTTCCCCCGGGCACCCACAACACCTCGCGTTCGCCGTTGGCCAGGCGCGCCCACACGAATAGCAGATCCGAGAGGCGGTTGAGGTAGCGCACCAGGTGCGGGTTGAAGGCGCGCTCCGGCATCGCCGCGATCGCGGCGCAGACCGCGCTCTCCGCCCGGCGCGCCACCGTGCGCGCGAGGTGCAGGTGCGCGGCCGTGCGCGTGCCGCCGGGCAGGATGAAGCTGGTCAGCGCCGGCAACCCGGCATTGGCCGCCGTCAGCGCCGCGTCCAGGCGCGCGACCTGCGCCGCGGTGATGCGCGGGATCTTGTCCTCGTGCGCCATCCCTGGGGGACAGGCGAGATCGGAGCCGACATCGAAGAGATCGTTCTGGACCGTCGGCATGGTGCTGGCGATCAGCTCCGGCAGCGCTTCGAGGCGCACCACGCCGAGCAGGCTGTTGGCCTCGTCGACCGCGCCGATGGCGACGATCAAGGCATGGTGTTTGGGGAGCCGGCTGCCATCGCCCAGGCCGGTGGTACCGGCGTCGCCGGTGCGGGTGGTGATGCGATCGAGCTGGACCATGGTCGCACGGTGGGCGTCAGCGCGACCGCGGCAACTCCCCGGGATCCCTGGGCCTGCCACCGGGCGCCACGCCGCCTGCCGACTGTCCCCCTCACCGGCGCTCCGGCGCGCGATATTCGCACTGGCAAGGCAGGGCCACGGCGCTGACATGCCGTCATGGATCCCGCGGCCGAGGTACCGGAGTGGCAGCAGTGGCTGCTGGCGGAACGTCCGCGGCTGAGCCATTTCCTGGTCGGCGCGGCGGCGCTGCTTCTGCCCGCTGGGGCGGGCATCCTCGGACCCGACGGCATCCTGCCAGCGATGGGCGTGGCGGCGGTGATCGGCGGCGGCCTGGGCGTCGGCTGGAGCTTGGCCTGCGGCTGGCGCTGGCTGCGCGCAGCACCGGTGATGACCATCGGCGTGCTGAGCATGTCGCTCGCCTGCCTCGGGCATCTGCTGGTGATGCCGAGGTGGGAGGTCCTGCTACGCGCCAACGCCGCCATCGCCGAGGCCCGTGCCTGGGCGCAGGACAGCCCGGAGAACCGCACCACCCTGCCGCCATCGTATGACAGCGGCGATGGTCCGACGCGCTTCATGCTCACCTCCGGCGACGGCCCACGCGCGGTCCTGCTGTTCACCCCGCGCGCGCTCACCCGCTGGTCGCCGCTCGGCCGGGTCGAGAGCTTCTTCATCGTCGTGCACCGCGACGGTTCGGCGCAGCTCCTGCACACCAGCGCCGAGCGCGACGCGCTGCTGGCGGGTGCGCCCCTCATCCCATAGTCCCGCCGCGATGAGCACCCTGTACTATGCCGGCCCCCTGTTCACCGACGCTGAACGGGCGTGGAATGCCGGCAACGCCCGGGAGCTCCGCCGCCAACTGCCGACCACGCGCCTGCTGCTGCCGCAGGAGTTCTGCGCCGCATTCGATAGCGCTTCCACCGGCAAACCGCGCTACGACCTGATCGCCGCCGCCTGCCTCGATCACCTGGCCCGGGCCGACGTGGTGCTGGCCATCCTCGACGGCGCCGATGCCGACAGCGGCACCTGCTTTGAGGCCGGCTGGGCGGTGGCGCGCGGCATCCCCGTCATCGGCCTGCGCACCGACTGGCGCCCGGCCGAGGACGGCGCCGCCAACTGCATGCTGACCCGGAGCTGCCGGGCGGTGGTGCGCTCGCTCGACGCCGCGATCGCCGAACTGCGCGCAATGGGCGCAATACCGCTGGCGTGAGGACGGCTGTCCGTGGCTGTCCGTGGCATTGGCGGCCCACCAATGCTGTTAAGCTAAGTATCCAAAGGCAGACAACCTTCGCCACAGAGCCCACAGAGAGCACAGAGAAGAACTGTTTTTCCCATCTCTGTGCTCTCCGTGGGCTCTGTGGCGAATGCCT
>JANPIY010000719.1:0-2302 GCA_031425255.1 Planctomycetota bacterium | reverse complement strand
GCATCACCAAGCGCAGGGCGAGAGTAACCTGCTTGTCGACGGACTTGGGCTCTTCCGTCTGAAGGCGATTGGCGAAGGCCGCAGCGCGTTGGTTGATGAACTCGCTGTTGAGCATGGTCAGCGCCTGCGTCGGCACGGTGGTGGCAAAACGCACCGGGCAGCTCTGGTCGGTGTCGGCGAAGTCGTGCATCGACAGCAGCGGGTGCACCAGTGAGCGCTTGACCTTGATGTAGAGCGAGCGCCGCACCTCCTCATCGGGCGAACTCTTGCCCCAGGCGTCGTGCGGCTTGGACGAGGTCGCCAGCACCGCCTTGGGCATCGGCGCGAAAACGCTCGGACCGCCGATGTTCAGATTCAGGCTCCCGTCCACCGTCAGGATCGAATCGCGGATCTCCTCAGCGGTGAGCCGACGCATGTTGTAGCGCCACTGGTGCAGGTTGCCGGCGTCCTTGGCGAGCGCCGCCGGATCGTCCTTGGAGGACATGCGGTAGGTGTTCGAGGTCATGATCACGCGGTGCATCGCTTTGATGCTCCATTTGCGCGCGACCAGTTCCAAGGCCAGCCAATCGAGCAGCGGCTGATTGGTGGGCTGCTCGCCGAGTTTACCGAAGTCGCTCGAAGTGCCGACGATGCCGCGGCCGAAATGGTGCTGCCAGAGGCGGTTCACCAGGACGCGCGCGGTCAGGGGATTGTCGGGATTCACCAGCCATTCCGCCAGCAGGGTGCGCCGGCCCTGCGGTCCCTTGGGCAGGGCGAGTTCCGGGAAGCCGAGCACGGTCGGGAAACCGGGCTCCACTTTCTTGGTCTTGGCCGCGGGGTTGCCGCGCGCGAGCACGAAGGTGTCGCTGACGCCGTTCTGCTCGGTGATGCTCAAGGCCATGTAGTCGCCCGGCTGATTGGCGCGCAGGTGGTTCAGTTCACGCCGGGCCGAGCGGTAGGTCGCATAGGCCGCTGCGTCGAGCAGTTCCACTCCGCGATCGTCCATGCGCGTGGCGAGGTCCAGGACGGCGCCGGCGGCGACGTCGGAACCGCGCGCCAGTATCCGGGTGCCGATGGCCGAGCCCGACCACAGCAGCTTGAGGCCCTTGCCGCCCGCCGCCTGGAAGTAGTCGAGACGCACTCTGGCCTTGCCGGCGCTGAGCTTGACCGCGGCGTCCTGATATCCGGACAGGCCCCGGATGCCGTCCATCTCCAGCACCTTCCTGCCGTTGACGCTCAAGCGGGCGCCGTCGTCGCTGTCGAGGCGGAAGGTGTAGGTGCCAGCGTTGGCGACCTGCAGTTCACCCTCGAAGACGAAGCCGTAGTCCTCGTCCCGTCCGGCGATGGCGGGATCGATCAGGCCGTCGGCGATCTCGCCTTTACGTTCGACCTCCAGCTTGTCGAAATCCGGGAGATTATCGAAATGGCCCTTGTACTGACGGAAGGACAATTTCGTGAAGCTCTTGCTGGTATTGGCAAGGTGCTGCTCCTGCTCCTGCGCCGGGAGCTTGGCCAGGAAGGACTTCTCGGCGGCGGCGACGTCCTTTTCCAGCACGGCCACGCGCGCGTCCCAGGCGGCCTTCTCGGCGGCCGGCGACGAGACCTTGGTCTCGACGTCCGGGCCGCCGTTGTTCATGTGCTTGATGTTGCTGAAGAATCCCAGCATGCGGTAGTAATCGTCCTGCAGCAGCGGGTCGCGCTTGTGGTCGTGGCAGCGGGCGCAGCCGAGCGCCATGCCGAGCATGGTGCCGCTGGTGGTGGAGACGATGCGGTCGAGGTTGTCGTATTTGGCGAGCTCGCGATCGGCCGGCTCGTCATCCCACAGACCCATGCGGTAATAGCCGGTGGCGGTGATGGAGTCGGCGTCCTTGTCCTTCAGTTCGTCGCCCGCGATCTGCTCCTTCACGAAGCGGTCGTAGGGTTTGTCCTGGTTGAAGGCCTTGACCACGTAGTCGCGGTAACGCCAGGAGTGCGGCTTGTTGCCGTCGCGTTCGTAACCATTGGTGTCGGCGTAGCCCACCACGTCGAGCCAATGGCGGCCCCACTTCTCGCCGTAGTGGGGATTGGCCAGCAACCGTTCGATGAGCTGGTCGTAGGCCTTGGGGTCTTTGTTGTTCGCCATCGCGGCGGCGAAGGCGGCGACCTCGCTGGCGGTGGGCGGCAGGCCGATGAGATCGTAGTAGACCCGGCGGATGAGCACCTCGGGGCTGGCCGGCGGCGCTGGCTTGAGGCCCTGCCGGTCGAGGCCGGCGAGCACGAGGGCATCGATGGGATGGGCGGCCCACGCGGGATTGGAGACCTTCGGTGCGGCGCTGGGCACCTG
>JANPIY010000718.1:0-2172 GCA_031425255.1 Planctomycetota bacterium | reverse complement strand
CGATTCCCTTCGGATCCCACCAATCAACGCCCGGCCAATCAGCCGGCATGGAGCCTACATGAATCCCATCATCCTTCTCCTCATCCTGCTGCTCCTGTTTGGCGGCGGTGGTTTCTACTTCGGCGGCCCGGCGATCGGTGGAGGTGGGATCGGCCTGGTCGTATTGATCGTCATCATCATGGCCCTGACCGGTGGATTCCGCACCAGAGGGTGACGCGATCACCGTCGGGCGAGAGCGGAGACCATGGAGAATGGACGGCTGGGTTATAGACCAGCGTCACGTTCGCCCAGCAGTCTCCATTGATGCAACACTTCCCCCGAGCACTGCAAATCTGCTCGGGGGAAGTGTTTGGATGGTGCATCCGGCGGGGCGAATGGCGGCGTCGAATATTTGAGAGCTCTCAAAGCTTCCATGCTTTTGCCCTCAACATCCTGGCGATGGGCGATATCACCCGCCGGAATGACCAATACGACCGATACCCACCTGCCCACGATCGTTTATGTGGAGGACAATGGTGGCGACGCCTTGTTGTTGGAAGAAGCCCTGCGGGCGCGAGGCCATGCGAGCCAACTGCTGGTCATCGATAAGGGCGATCGGGCGCTGCACTACTTCAGGGTGAAGGAGACGGCGAAGGACGTACCGCCACCGCACTGCATCCTCCTCGACAGCCATCTGCCGATCGTGACCGGGATCGAACTCCTGCGCTTCGTGCGCTCATGCCCCTCATTCGACCGCACGCCGGTCTATGTCTTCAGCGTAAAGTCGGCCTTCCTGGAAACCATCCAGGAAGGGATCATCTCCGATGATTGTTTCCTGACCAAGCCACGCGAGTGGGCGGGATTCCTGAAACTCGCCGATCACATGATGCGTTCAGCCGAGGTGGCCATGGCCAACCACGGAAAGCCAGCGGTCGCCAAGAGTCCCGAAATCGAACCGCCGGCGGAATTGAAGCGGAATGAAGCGAGAAAGACGCCCCCGACCTGAGCGGGGGCTCACCGTTCACCGCTATTGGCGCGGGACGGATCACGTCATCTGCGTGGCGATCCATCAGGGTGTTCCCCTGCTTCTTTGAAGCCTCCGCGTTGATGCGCGTCGACTTGGCGCAATGAACCCAGAAGCGGGGCACCACGTGCCCAAGGCGACTCCATGCCTGGTGCCAGCGAGAGCCGCTGCTCTCAATGACCAGCCCTGCAAGGCGGCGTGCTGCCTCATGCACGTCCCTGCAGGTGGGGATGAGTCCTTGGAACAGGTCGTCACGCTCAAGACCTCGGCGCCCTCCACACGGGCGGGCCATGGCGCATGCCGAGCTTGTCGCCCAATGCCCAGGAGCACCCGATGCGCTTCGCGATCATCTCCGCCTTCCTGATCTCCCTCTGCGCTTCACTGCCAGCGGCGACCGTGGACCTGACGCTGCTCTCGGGCGAGGTCCATAGCGGTCGTCTGATCCGGGAGGATGCCACCGCTGTGACCATCTCCGTGGTGAGCCGGAGCAGGACTGGGACGCTCCTGACCGCGGAGGTGACCCATCAACGGGCGAAGATCGCCAAGATCACTGAAGTGCCCGCGATCACTGATCAATATGCGGCTCGCTGGTCGGCGGCCGGCACCTCGCCCGCGGCGCTCGGGAAACTGGCGGTGTGGTGTCTGCACAACACCCTGCATGAGGACGCGATCGCCCATGCCCGCGACGCGTGGATGCGCGAGCCGGGTCAAAGCGAGGCGGAGCACGTGCTCACCAGAACCGGGCACATCCGCGTCGCTGAGGAGTGGGTGGTGGAGAGCACCCACCTCGCGACACGAGGCGAAGTCAGATACCGCAACGAGGTCCTGCCCAGGGAGGAAGCGGCCAGGCGCAAAGGCATCGACGATGCCAAGGCGCTGCTGATCGGGGCCCGCCAGCAGGTCGGGGATCTGGAGGGCCGCGAGCGCAAGGCGCTGAGAGGCATCGCCGATGAGACCACCCGTAGGACCACCAGTGAAGCCGACGCTAGGAAAGCCGAATTATTCCTGGCCGAGAACCGCCCACGAGTGGCCGTCCTCGAGGATCGCATCCGTTCCGCGAAGTCGTTCCACGACCAGACCGTCGCGTACCGCTTCGCGCAGGAAGGTCTCTATGGGCCAGGGCATGCCCTCCCTGGGTCGTACCACTCCGAGCACGCGGCGAAGGTCGC
>JANPIY010000717.1:0-5498 GCA_031425255.1 Planctomycetota bacterium | reverse complement strand
GTGCCGTTCGTGCCGCTGATGGTGAGCCGCTCGCCATCGGCGGCGATGCGGGTGATGGCGCCCGGGTAGTCGGTGGCGAGGTAAGCGCTCAACGCCGCATTCCAGGCCTGGTCGCGGGCCAGCTTGGCCTGCACCTGGGTGGCGCCCGCGAGTTCCGCCGGGGTGCGCGCGCGCAGCCGCAGATTGCGCACCTGGATCACCGTGCCCGGCCGCGAACCGAGATCGATGCGCCACGCCAGCGGCTTGGCTGCGACCAGCGCGCGATTGATACCGAGATCGATGGCGAACGGCGACCAGCCCTCGCGCGCCGGCAAGGCCGGTCCCACCACCCGCCGTTCACCCGACCACCCGGGATGTGCGAAGACCTCGACCAGCGTGAGCCCGGTGACGCAGATGTAGTCGAAGCTGAGCATTGGTGTCACCGCCAGGTCGGGCGCAGTGACGGTCGGGCTGGTGATGACGAAGGGATCACCACCGGTGCTGGTGATCACCCAGGTGCCATCACCGCTGCCGGTCACCGTGGCCTGGTTATGACCCTGACTGGCAAGGGTGAGGGTGAGGGCGACCTCGCCCGCCGTCAGCGCGCAGGTCTGCAGCCAGCAGGCGAACAGCAGGACGACGAGTGCCGAGCGGCGGCCAGACAGTGGTCGAGGGGCGGCATCCATACATCGATCTCCCATCCGGCGGGATGCGCGGCTGTTGGTGAGCTACGCGAGCAACGTCGGGGCGTTGCTGCGAGTCTACCGTTCTCACGCGGGGCTGCGAGAGCAGGTCAACCACGTCCACATCCGCAGTCGCGAAGGCGTCGTCCCAAGCCTATTTGGCAGCCACCGGCGCACCGGCGCCAGAGAGCTCGGTGAGCCGCAGTCGGAACACCGCCACCTGGGTGGTGCGGGTGCCCAGGGCGATGACATGACCCTTGGGCAGTTTCCATTGCGGGTCGAGTGCCAGGTCGCTCCCCAAGCCGGGCAGGTGGCAAACCTCCTTGTCACCGATGCGGGCGCTCAGGCCGCTGCGCCGTACCTGGATGGTGACGGTGATCCGTTTGTCCGGCGCCAACGGTTCGGCGATGAGGTGCTGCGAACCGTTCTCCTGCATGCTCTTGCCGCCGACCATCTCGAAGCCCAGGCGGAGGTCGGAGTCGCCGGCGATGACCAGCGCGCACTGGCGGCCGGCGATGTCGAACAGCAACGACAAGGATCCGCTGGGATAGAGCCGTTTGAACGAGCAGGTCAGATCGTATTCCGCCGGCGGCAGCCAGGGCACCGCCAGCAGGTTCTGCACGCCACGCGGCGACATCAGCACGCCATCGCGCAGCAGCCAATCCTGTTCCTGGAGTTTCTTCGCGTCGAGGTGCTCGAGGAGGTCGACCACCGTGCCGCTCGGTTTGGGCGTCGCTGCCACGGCTTCCACCGCCGCTGGCGGCAGGACCTTCGCCGGGGGGTCCTTGAGCAGAAGGAGGGCTCCCAGCACGGCGAGGCCGCTGATGATGACGCCACCGGCGATGAGCAACGCCCACGGCTGCCCGCCCTTGGTCGCCACCCGCGCTTTCGAAGCGGCACCAGCCTTGGCCTCGCCCCGGCCGCGGCCGTCGCGGGGATGGCGATCGTTCAGCGCTTCCGGCTCGCCGCCCCCGCGTTTGGCGCGTTCCCGGCGATCGGTGCCAGGTTCGCGCGCGGTTTTCGCGAGTTCCTGCGAGCGGGTACCGGCTGGGCGCCGGTGGGTACGATCAGTGCCGGGTTCGCGCGCAGTTTTCGCGAGTTCCTGCGAGCGGGTCCCGGCCGGCCGGACCTGGGTGCGATTGCCGCGCGGCGTCAAGCTGCTCACCGGCGTGGCCTGGTTGATCCTGGTCGCGTGCGTGGGCGTCAGATCGCTGCCACCGCTATCGCGGTTCTGCACCTGGACGTTGAGCGGTGCGTAGGCCTGCTCCGGCGTCAGCGCCATCGCCAGCGGCCGTTCGCCGGCCTGGATCCGGCGCACATCGGCGATCGCCTCCACCGGATCGCCATAACGATCCTCGCTGCGTTTGGCCATCAGCTTGCGCACCAGGGCGCTGGTCGCGGCGCCGATGCCGCGATTGATGGTGTTGACCTCGGGAGGCACGCCATTGAGGTGCTGGTTGATCACTGCCAGCGGGTCCTTCTCGACGAACGGTGGCGCGCCCGTGAAGGCGAAGAACAGGGTCGCACCCAGGCTGTAGAGATCGCCGCGGACGTGACTCTGATCCTGGCCCATCGCCTGTTCCGGAGCGATGAAGGCGGGAGTACCGGCGGTGCGGTCGCGCGGACCACCCTGATCACCGCTCATCGCCTGCACCAGGCCGAGATCGGCGAGGCGCGGCTGGTCGCTGGCGTCGTAGATGATGTTCGCCGGCTTGATGTCACGATGCACCAGTCCGCGTGCGCTGGCGTGGTCGAGCGCCTGCAGCATCGCCACTGCCAGCAACAGGCCATCGGCCTCGCTCAGCGGCCCGCTGACGCGCACGCGGTCGCTGAGGGTGCCATTGGGCATCAGTTCGCAGACCAGGTAATAACAATCGCGCGTCGTGCCGAAGTCGAGGGTGCGCACGATGTGGGGATGATCGAGGCCGACCCCGGCCTGCGCTTCGCGCTGGAAACGCGCCAGGGCATTGACGTCCCCAGGGCGTTTTTGCGGCAGCAGCTTGAGCGCCACCGCCGCGCTCTCGCGTTTGCCACCCAGTCGCACGGCGCGATAGACCGTGCCGGCACCGCCGCGCCCGAGCATGGATTCCAGGCGATAGGGACCGACCAGCGACTGGGCGAACTGCTCGCGCTGGAAGGCCAGGGCCTCGGCCACCTGTTCACGGGTGACCAGTTGGCGCTCGACCATGATCTCGCCAAGGAAACGCGTCTCGCCGGCCGTGCGCTCCTCCTCATCCTGTTGCCGCAGCGCGGCGTCGACCGCGTCCGGCGCCAGCCGATGGCGATCCACCAGGATCTGACCGATAAGGAGATGGGCGAATGGTGGCACGGTGGTTGTTCGGGGCGCTCGGCGGGGGATATCGCGCGGGGCATGTCGTAGGCGCTCGCGACCACTGGCGCAACCCTGGCATCGCCGCTGATTGTGCGTGCCTGGCCGGCTTGCCGCTGGTGCCTGCCGGTCCCGGTCTACGGTCCTGCCATGCCCTTCGTCGCCAACTACCACACCCACACCTTCCGCTGTGAGCATGCCAGCGGCGATTGCCTGGATTATGCACGGGTGGCGGCCAAGGCGGGGTTGGCGACCCTGGGTTTCAGCGATCATACGCCACTCCCGGACGGTCGCTGGGGCGATATGCGCATGACCATGGCGCAACTGGACGACTATGAGCAGGCCTTTGCCGGCGCCCGTGCGGCCTTCCCCCAGATGCGCATGCTGATCGGCCTGGAGTGCGAATTCACCCAGGACTATGCCGGCTGGTACCGCGACGAGGTGCTCGGCCGGCGCGGCTTCGACTACCTCATCGCCGGATGTCACTTCACGCCCTTCGATGGTCGCTGGCTGCAGTCCTTCGGTCATCTGACCACGGCGACCTACCTCGCGGCCTATGCCCGCTACAACATCCAGGTGATGGAGAGCGGCCTGTTCGCCTTCATCACCCATCCCGATATCATCGGCTGCTCCCATGCCGACTGGAATGCGGACCTCGCCGCCTGCGCCGAGGAGATCTGCGCCGCCGCGGCGGCGCTCAAAGTGCCGCTCGAACTCAACAGCTACGGCTTCCGCAAACCCTGGGTGCCATCCTCCGGCGGACTGCGCCCGGCCTATCCCTGGGAACCGTTCTGGGCCATCGCCGCGCGTCACGGCGTGCAGGTGGTGCTCAGCAGCGATGCGCACCGGCCGCAGGACGTGGTCGCGGGATACGATGAGGTGGCGGCGATCATGGATCGCTTCGGACTGGTCGAGGCCGACCTCTCGCACCTGGGCACCGCGACCAAGCGCGGTGGGTAGAGCGACCGAGTGCGTTCGATGCCTCGCGCCGGGACAGCTGACAGCGGAAGCATAGCCACAGAGCCCACAGAGAGCACGGAGGAGAGGATGGCTCCGCTCTGTGGGGTCTGTGGGCTCTGTGGCTCATCTCCTGCTGTCGCAGGGTGTCCCTTGGGCTACATCCGTTCAGGCGCCTTGAGTCCGAGCAGGCGCAGGCCTTCGCCCAGGCTGGCGCGGGCGGCGCGCACCAGGACGAGGCGTGATGCGGAGGTGACGGCATCGGCGCACAGCACGCGCGCATCATGGTCGTGATTGCCCGACGTCAGCCAGGAGGCGATCTCGCCAGCGAGGCTCAGCACGCCGGTGGCCAGCGCGCTCGGTTCGTCGGCTTCGACCGCTTTCTCCAAGGCCAGGCGCAGGCGGGCGATGGCCAG
This sequence comes from Planctomycetota bacterium, assembly GCA_031425255.1. GTDB lineage: Bacteria > Planctomycetota > UBA11346 > UBA11346 > UBA11346 > BOG-1363. The sequence goes on along the minus strand of JANPIY010000717.1, from coordinate 1,134 downwards.
CAGCACCGACTTCTCGTCCGGACGGGTCAGGCGGGCAAGGTCGGCTACCGGCGCGCCGGGATGTGCCTCGGTGAACTTGCGTTCGATCGAGCACAGCCGCGCATGCGCGAACTGCAGGTAGGGACCGGTCTCGCCATCGAAGCGCAGGGCCTCCTCGAACTTGAACTTCACATCGCCGGTGCGGCCGTTCTTGAGGTCGTTGAACACCACCGCACCCATGCCCACGGCGGCGGCGATGCGTTCGCGTTCTTCGCCGGGGATGTCGGGGTTCTTCTCAGCGATCACCACGCGGGCACGTTCGACCGCCTCCTCCAGCACCTCGCGTAGGAGCATGATCTTGCCGCCGCGAGTGCGGCCCTTGGCCCAGGCGTTCTCCTCATCATTCCAGATCAGGACCACGCCGAAGCCGATGTGGCGCAGGCGGTCGGCATAAGCGCGGCCCATCAACTTGGCGCAGGCGAACCATTCCTTGAAGTGCAGCGACTGGCCGAGGTCGACGACATAGAGCGAACGGTCGAAAGCGAATTCAGCGAAGCGGTCGTCGCAGGCGGCGAGATCGCGGGTCGCGTACAGCGTGCCGCCATCAGCGCGTTTCAGCAGCATCGGTTTCTTGAAGCCGAGGGCGCTGAGGTCGACCACCGTGGCGCCCTGGTCGAGCTTGGTGAGTTGCTTTCCTTCCAGCTCCGCCAGCACCGGCCCCATCTTGTCTTCGTAGTAGGCCTCGCCCTTCCACGAATCGAAGGTCACGCCCAGCAGGCCGTAGACGCGCTCGAATTCCTTCAGGCTGGCGTCCTTGAAGATCTGCCACAACGAGCGCGCCTCGGGGTCGCCGTCTTCGAGTTTCTTCGACCAGGTCCGGGCTTCCTCTTCGACGGCCTTGTCCTCCTTGGCGGCCATGGAGATGCGCACGTAGAGATCGTTGAGGAAGGTCACCCGGTCGGCGGCGCCTTCGAGCTGCGCGAGCGTGAGGCCTTCACGTTTCCATCCGGCGATGAGGCGCCCGAAAGCGGTGCCCCAGTCGCCGAGGAAGTTGATGCGCTTGACCGTCCAACCGGCAGCGGCGTAGCAGTGCGCCAACGCGTTGCCGATCATGGTCGAGCGGATGTGGTGGAATGCGAGATGCTTGGCGATGTT
>JANPIY010000716.1:0-2525 GCA_031425255.1 Planctomycetota bacterium | reverse complement strand
TGTCCGTGCGACAGTTCTTCGGTGGTCGCCGCGCGCACCTCGACGACTTCGACGTCGAAGGTCAGGCTCTTGCCGGCCAAGGGGTGGTTGCCGCTGACGAAGGCCTGGTCCTTCTCGACCTGGTGGACGACGAAGGTGACCTCGTTGCCCTGCAGGGTCGGGTGTTCGGCGCTGAAGCGGAAGCCCGGTTGGATCTGCGGACGGACGTTGGGCGGGAATACTTCCAGCGGCACCTGCAGGTCGAGCTCAGCATCGTGTTCGCCATAGGCATCCTTCGGCGCCACGGTGGCGCTGAACTTGGCGCCGGCGGACTTGCCGCGCATCACCGCTTCGAGGCCGGGGACGATCTGGCCATGGCCGTGGAGGTAGACCAGCGGCTCGCCGGCTTCGCTCTTGTCGACCGCTTCGCCTTCCGTGGTGGCGACCGAATAGTGGAAGGAGACGACGGAGTTCTTATCGATCTGCATGGCAGGCGTCCTGGGACTGCTGGTGGACAAACATCGCACGCGTCGGCGAGCGATTTTTGCGAGCGCGCGACCTTGGCCCTAGGAGCGGCGGCGCAACCGCCAACACCGCAGGAATTCCGCCATTTGCCCAGGGGGGCGCGAGCCGTGGTGTTTCGCGACCGGCTCGTGCTGGCGGCCGCGGTAGCCGAGGCGGAAGCCAGCGATTGCGACATCGCACCCTGACGACCGGGGAAAGGGCCTTGGCCGATCGGGGTCCGTCCTAGCATCCGCGGCCCATCCCCTGGAGATCCCATGATCCGACTGCTCTCCCTCCTGCTGTTCGCGGCCGCCAGCGCGCCGGTCATCGCCATGGAATGGAAGGACGTCCGCGTCGGCCCGCAGGTGCTGCTCGGCACCTCGGGATTCGAACCGGGCGCTTTCGCCGAGTTCACCTGGGATCATTTCCGCCTGCGCCCGGAGCTGTTCGTGCACGATGGCCGGCGGCCGGGCGCCGGCGTATCCGGGCTCTGGCAGCTGCCGGTGGACCTGCTGCCCGCGCACACCTTGCACCTGGGGCCGCGCGTGGCCTATCACAACGGCAAGCATGATCACGATCCGCGCGGCGAGATCTCCGCCATGGCGATCTACAATATGCCACTGCCGCCGAAGGACGCCGCCAGCCGGCATCATCTGGAGATCATCGCCGCAACGGGGGTGGTAGATGAAGACGGCACCGAGTTCGCGTTCAGCGCCGGCGCCGGTTACGTCTTCCGCTTTTGAACGCACCCACGTCGTCACCCCTTCGCGGTATCTCCTCTGCATGAAGTCCATGCTGTGATCACTCCCCGTGCGGCGCTTCCCGTCGTCGTCGGTGGCGTTCTGATCCTGTTGTGGTTGGCCCTTCACCACGAACCGGATGTCCCCCGGGTGGTCTACCGAGAGGCCATGGCGGAGACGGAGCTGCGCGCAGTGGCCCAGGACCCGGTCTTGATCGCGAATGGAGGCGCCCTCTACAGTCGCAATTGCACCCTCTGCCATGGAACCCTTGGCCAAGGCCTGAGCGGACCGAACCTGCGCGACGAGCACTGGCTCAATGGCTCCGACCTCACGCGTATCTGCGAGAGCATCGCCAACGGCAATCCGGCCAAGGGCATGGCGCCGTGGCACCCGGCGTTGAAGCCTGGCGACCTGCACGCGCTGGCGGCCTTCATCGCCAGCTTGCAAGGGAGCGAGGACGGCCGCGGCAAGGCTCCGCAAGGGAATGTGCAGCCGATGGAGTGGCGCACACTGCCGCGATAAGCCGTGCTGACCGCTCGCGAGAGCAGTGAACACCTCGCGTGCACAGGCTGCGGTTGAAATCCGTGGCCGCTCTCCCGCGACAGCGGCAGACTTCCGCGCGTGGAGCCTGCCATGAAATCACGTCGTGCCTTGGTGCTAGGATTCGCGCTCGCCGTGATGGCGGGGTGTGGGGGTGGTGGGGATGAGGATTCGTCGAGTGGAGGCGGCGGAGGTGGAGGTGGCGGTGGCTCATCACCCCTCCCCAACCACAGCGTCAGTGCTGCCGACACCAGCGAGAACACGGCCCGCCTGGCCAATCTCAACGCCTTCCGTGATGCCTGCGACGGCACCGCGCTGACCACGGTGACCGCCCACAACGCACTCATCATCAGCGCGGTGCGTCATGCCGGCTGGCAGGCCATCGATGACGCCAGCCTGGCTGGGCTGAACCTGAATCACGGCGAGCCGCGCAGCAATGCGCTGTTCACCGATGATGACCTCGCCGAGCGGATCCGAAAAGCCAACGGCGGCACGCACCTGTCTCCTGCTTATTATTATGAAGACATCGCCAGCCGCGCGGGCGCGGAGTCGATCACCCAATTATGGAACTCGGTCTACCACCGCATTCCGATGATGCGCCACCGTGCGTCCCGCATGGGATTCGGCGACATGAGCCTGGCGCGCGCCGACTATCCGACGGCGGGCGTGCCGGCGGACGATGAATGGGGCAATACGCCGGACGGTACCGGCTATGCGACCTTGAATTGGCAGCAGCAGGCCACCCCGGCGATCACGCTGTCG
>JANPIY010000715.1:0-11568 GCA_031425255.1 Planctomycetota bacterium | reverse complement strand
AAGTGCTGGGCTGGACGTTGGGCGCCCCTGCGGGGCTCATGATCCAAATCGCATTGGGCGACTCACGGGAGGAATACTGTCATCGTTGGAGACGCGTCCGGCGCGCATCGTTTCCGTGATCGCGTAACCACGCCGGGCTGGACTCCACGCTAGCGTCCGCTCGCATGCGTTTCCTCCTCCACTCGGTCTGCGTCTTCCTGATCTGCGGCTGTGCTCCGCACCGTGACGAAGCGGCGTGGGAGCCGATCTTCGATGGCAGCACGCTGGCCGGGTGGTCGGCGCCGGACCTCAGCTATTTCCGCGTCGCGGATGGGGCCATCACCGGTGAGACCACCCGCGAGCACAATCCGCCGCGTAACCAGTTCATCGTCTGGCAGGGGGGCGAACTCGCCGACTTCGAGGTGCGCTTCGAGTTCCGCATCTTCGGAGCGTCGTCCAACTCCGGCCTGCAGGTGCGCAGCCAGGTGCGCGAACACGGGCTGGTGCACGGCTATCAGGCGGACATCGATGGTCAGGGCAAGTTCTTCGCCGGCATCTGGGACGAATACGGCACACGCCGGTCGCTTTCCGCCCGCGGGCAGCACACCGTCATCGCCGCCGATGGCACGCGCACCGTCAACGCGATCCCAGGGGCCGCCGCGCTGGACGGGCTCGCCCTCGACCAGTGGACCGCCTATCACCTCACCGCCATCGGCCCGCGCATCGAGCTGCGCGTCAACGGCATCCTCGCGACCGTGCTGGAGGATCACGAGATCGGCAAAGCCGCCGCCGCCGGTGTGCTGGCGATGCCGATCATCCCTGGGGAGCCGATGAAGGTGCAGTACCGCCGGCTGGAGTTGAAGCGCCGCTGAGCCGTGCGGTCGGCCAATCGCTTCTGGTCACTTCTTGGAATAGGCCTCGAGCATCCACGCCGTCTTGTCGTGCGCTTCCATGCGGCCGATGAGCATGTCGACGGTGGCGTCGTCACTGGCCTTGTCGGCGATCGCGCGCGCCCGGTCACATGATTTCGACAGCGCGCGATGATCATCGCGCAGGGTCTTCGCCAGGGTCCGGCCGTCGTGGTCGGCGCTCAGGTCCTCGACCTCGCTGAGTTTGGCCAACGCCCGCAGACCGGTGGGGGCCGAGGCATCCAAGGCGCGGAGGCGTTCGGCGAGATCGTCGGCCGCCAGGAAGAGCGCGGTGTACTGGGCGGCGAAGGCGTCGTGGAGCTGGAAGAAGCCGGTGCCGGTGACATTCCAGTGCGCGCTGTGGGTCTTCACCGCCAGCGCATAGGTGTCGGCCAGGACGGTGGTCAGGGATTTGATGACGGGAGTGCTCATGGAGGGTCCTAGGAGTTCAGCGCGGACGCTGCGATGGTGAGATGCGGCTGTAGGGGGGTCGCCAGACGATTCACGGTGGGCAGTGAATGCAATGTTGCTCCTCGCGCTCCGCTACCTGGCCTGGTGAGGAACCTCCAGCGCGGGCGTCCTGCCAATGCTGTAAAGCTAAGACATTTGGCCGCAGAGGCGCAGAGCCGCAGAGGGGAAAAGACCCTGCTTTGCCTTTCCTCTGCGTCTCTGCGTCTCTGCGGCCGATTCTTCTTGGTTACCTTAACAGCATGGGCGTCCTGACCGTGCCACGGGACCTCACACCCGGAAACGCTGGCGATACGCCAGCGGTGTCATGCCGGTCTGCTGGCGGAACACGCGGGTGAAGTGGCTCTGGTCGTAGAAGCCGAGATCGAGGGCGATGGCACCTACCGCCTGATCGCTGCGTTCGAGCGAGCGTCGCGCCATCAGGACGCGGACCTTGGCCACATAGGCGGTCGGCGTCAGGGCGAGCAGGCGGAAGAAGTCGCGTTGCAGCTGGCTGATCGATAGACCGGCGGCGCGCGCCAGGTCGCCGACGGTGAGTGCTTGGCCGTAGCGCGACAGCACCAGATCGAGCGCTTTGCCGATACGTGCGTAGTCGTCGGGCAGGCGTCCGGCCTGCGCGGCGGGCCGCATGACCCCGGCGATGCCGATGACGGGCTGGCCTGGGCTGGTGATCGGCATCTTGCTCGAGCGATACCACAGCGGCACGCCGTCGGCTCCTGGGACCAGCCACAGTTGATCGATCAGCGCTTCACGCCGGCTCATCACGCGGTCGTCCTCCGCCACGTATTGGGCGGCCATGGTCGGTGGCACGAGATCGAAATCGGTGCGCCCGATCATCCCACTGGAATCCTGGCAGCCGTGCAGACGCGCCAGCGGAAGGTTGACGTGGACGAAGCGGTGCGCGCGATCCTTGACGAACAGGTAGGTGTCCGGCAGGTGATCGAAGAGTCCGAAAGCCAGGGCCGGCGGAACCGCCGCAAGGACGGCGGCAGGAGCGAATGGCGCCGGGGTCCGGGTACGAGGCATGCGGCATACGTACCAAACAGCGCGGTGGCTGTCAAAGCCGGCGGCCGATCGTCTGCCACCATGCGGCATGCCCGCCGCCCTCCGGTTGTTCGCCCTCCTGCTCCTGGTGGGATCCCCGATCTTTGCGGAAGCGGCCACGGCGCTGGACTTCAACCGCGATGTGCGACCGATCCTGGCCGACCATTGTTTCCATTGCCACGGCCAGGATGCGCAGAAGCGCGAGGCCGAACTGCGTCTGGACGAGCGCGCCAGCGCCACCGCGGTACGCGATGGCCACGCGGCGATCGTCCCAGGGAAGCCGGAGGGCAGCGAGCTGGTCAAAAGGCTGCTCACCAATGATCCCGACGACCTCATGCCGCCGCCGGAGGCCAAACGTCCGCTGACGCCAGCGCAGATCACGACGCTGACGCGCTGGATCGCCGAGGGTGCACGCTATGACCGCCACTGGTCGTTCAGCGCGCCCCTCGATCCGGTGCTGCCGCCATCCGGCGAGGGCTGGGCGCGCTCACCGCTCGATCGCTTCATCGCCGCGCGTCTGGCGGATGACGGTCTGGCCCCGACCGCGGAAGCGGCGCCGGCGACGTGGCTGCGGCGCGTCAGCCTCGATCTCACCGGCCTGCCGGTCGAGCCGGCCGAGCTCGACGCCTTCGTGGATGACGTCGGCAAGCGCGGCGAAGCGGCCTATGCCCGTGCTGCTGAGCGGCTGCTGGCATCCCCCCGCTTCGGCGAGCGCCAGGCGCAGGAGTGGCTCGATGTGGCGCGCTACGCCGATTCGCACGGCTTCAACAACGACAGCACGCGCAGCATGTGGCGCTGGCGCGATTGGGTGATCGCAGCGTTCAACGACGATCTGCCGTACGACCGCTTCCTCACCGCCCAGTTGGCCGGCGATCTGCTGCCGCAGGCCACGCTCGACGACCGCATCGCCACCGGCTTCTGCCGCAACCACGTGATCAACAGCGAAGGCGGCATCATCGACGAGGAATACCGCGTCGAATACGTCGCCGATCGCGTGCGTACCCTGGGCATGGCCTTCCTGGGGCTGACCCTGGAATGCGCGCGCTGTCACGACCACAAGTACGACCCCATCAGTCAACGCGAGTACTACCAGCTCTTCGCCTGCTTCGACAACGTCGACGAACACGGTGAGGACGGCCGGGTGGCCAATGCTCGGCCGCTCATGGCCGCCCCGACACGGGCGCAGCAGGCGCAGCTCGCCGGGCTCGCCGCGGGCATCGCCACCGCCGACGCCGAGCTCGATCGCTGCGTGGCCGACCAGCCCGGCGTCCCCTGGGCGGCCCTGGGCATGCTGGGCCTCGGCGATGGCGGGATCCTGCTGAAACCGGCGATCGATCTGGTAGTCACCGCCGATGGCCTGCGGAATGCGGCGAAACCGGAGGCCAAGCCGCTGGCGCCGCCCAGCCCGGCCTGGACGTCCGAGCCGCGGATCAGCACGGTGATCGCTGCCGAGGCCGCGGGCGTCGACCTGGGCAAGGACCTCATCGATCTGGCGAAGGTCTGGAGCTTCACCGCCCTGGTCCGTTGGGATGGCGGCGACGGCACTTTGTGGTCGTCGATGGATTGGAACGCGCCACCGGCGGCGACGCACTACGGCGCCGGCAACGAGGTCCTCGTCACCGCCAGTGGTCGCCTGGAGGTCCGCCGCGCGCAGATGTGGCCGACCTATGCCGTGCAGGTGGTGAGCCAGGAGGCGCTGACGGTCGGCTTGTGGCATCACGTGACGGTGACCAGCGATGGCGGACGGGCCGCGGCTGGAGTGCGCGTCTATCTCGACGGCCGGGAGTGTGCGTTGACCGTCCTGGCGGATGATCTCGGCGGCGCGATCGGTGGTGGCAACCTACGCCTAGGCGCGCGCAGCGCCGCCGTGCCAGCGCCCTTGGCTGGCCGCCTGGGCGAGGTGCGGATGTTGCAGCGGGTCCTGGAAGCCGGCGACGTCGCCATCGTTGCCGAGGTCCGGCTCGCGCGCCTGCTGGCGGCGGTCCCCGATCCGCGTCGCCTGCAGTGGGCGCGCACGCTCCTGGCCAGACAACACGACGTCGTGGCGTTGGCGGCGTGGACGCGGGGCGAAGCGCAACGCGTCGCGCGCTGCGCGCTGCTGCGCCAGTTGCCGACCACCATGGTGATGGAGGAACGCGTCAGCCCACGCACCACCCATGTATTGAGCCGTGGCAGCTACGATGCGCCGGCGGAGGCGGTGTCGCCCGGGGTCCCGGCGGCCCTTGGCTTGGCGTGGCCTGCGGGCGGCCCGCGCAATCGTCTGGGCCTGGCCCAGTGGTTGACCGACCCGGCGCACCCGCTGACCGCGCGCGTGGCGGTGAACCGCCTGTGGCAGCAACTGTTCGGCACCGGACTGGTGAAGACCGTGGAAGATTTCGGCCTGCAGGGCGAGTTCCCGAGCCATCCGCAGCTGCTCGATCATCTAGCGCGGCGCTTCATCGCCGATGGGTGGCGGGTGAAACCGCTGGTGAAAGAATTGGTCCTGTCCGCGACCTATCGTCAATCCTCTCGCCGTACCGCCGCCAGCATCAGCCGCGATGCCGACAACCGCCTGCTCGCCGGTGTGCCGCGTCTGCGTCTGCCGGCCGAGCTCATCCGCGATCAGGCCTTGGCCATCGGCGGCCTGCTGCGTCAACGCCTAGGCGGGCCGAGCGTGTTCCCCTACCAGCCGGTCGACCTCTACAAGACCGTGGTGGTCGACGCGCCCTATCCCGGCACCGAATGGCTGCTCAGCAGTGGCGACGACCTGTACCGCCGCAGCCTGTACACCTATTGGAACGCACGGTGCCGCATCCGGTGATGACGGCGTTCGATGTACCCGATCGCGAAGCCTGCACCGCCCGGCGCTCGCGCACCTCGACGCCGCTGCAGTCCCTGGTGCTGCTCAACGAACCCGGCTTCGTCGCGGCCGCGCGCGGGCTGGGCTCGCGCATGCGGCGCCTGGGTGGAAGCGACGATGCGGCGCGGCTGGCCTTCGGCTTCCGGCTCTGCACCGCGCGTGCACCCGACGAGCGTGAGCAGGCCGTGCTGGTGGCCGCCCTGCAACGGCATCGCACGCAATTCGCTGCCGATCAGGACGCGGCCCGTCGGTTCCTGTCGGTTGGTGCGCTCCCACCCGACTCCGATGTGCCGGTGGCGGAAGCGGCGGCGTATGCCGCAGTCGGTTCGCTGCTCCTGAATCTCGACGCCACCATCAGCAAGGAGTGACCACGTGGACTCTCGCGACCTGTCCCGCCGCTGCCTGCTGACGCGTTCCGCCTACGGCCTCGGCCTGGCGGCGCTCGGTGGGCTGCTCGCTCCGTCGGCGCTGGCGGCGGTTCCTGGACTGGTCGGCCTCCCGCATGTTCCCGTGCGGGCCAAGCGCGTGATCTGCCTGTTTCAGTCCGGTGGACCGTCGCACCTCGACCTGTTCGATCCCAAGCCGGAGCTCGATAAGCGTTTCGACCAGGAGCTCCCCGATTCCATCCGTCAGGGCCAACGCATCACCGGCATGGTCGCCGGCCAGGCGCGGCTCGCCCTGCAACCGAGCCGCTATCGTTTCGCGCAGCACGGCGCCAGCGGCCTATGGCTGAGCGAACTCCTGCCCCACCTGGGCAAGGTCGCGGACGAGCTGTGCGTGGTGCGCTCCATGCATACCGACGCCATCAATCACGATCCGGCGATCACCCTGTTCCAGACCGGCCATCAACTGCCCGGTCGTCCGAGCATGGGCGCATGGCTGGATTACGGCCTGGGCAGCGCGAACGAGGACCTGCCGTCATTCGTGGTCATGACCTCGGTGCCGAGCAAGGGCGCGCCCGATCAGGGCCTGCTCTCGCGCCTGTGGGGCTCGGGCTTCCTGCCCGGTCGTCATCAGGGCGTGGCGCTGCGAGGCGGCGCCGATCCGGTGCTCTACCTCAACGACCCGCCCGGTATCACGCGCGAGCGGCGGCGCGAGATGCTCGACGATCTCGGCGCCCTCAACCGCCTCGAGCGCGAACGCACCAACGATGGCGAGGTCGACACCCGCATCGCCCAGTACGAGATGGCGTTCCGCATGCAGGCGTCGGTTCCGGAACTGACCGATCTCGGCACGGAGCCAGACACCACCTGGGCGCTCTACGGCGATGAGGCGAAGAAGCCCGGGACCTATGCCCGCCATTGCCTGATGGCGCGGCGCCTGGCCGAGCGCGGCGTGCGCTTCATCCAGCTCTACCATCGCGGCTGGGATCATCACGGCGGGCTGCACGACCGGCTGCCGGTGGGCTGCCAGGATATCGATCAGGCCAGCGCCGCGCTCATCGCCGATCTCAAGCAGCGCGGCATGCTCGACGACACCCTGATCATCCTGGGCGGCGAGTTCGGCCGTACCTGCTACGCGCAGGGTGGCGCCAACCGCGAGAAGTACGGCCGCGACCACCACGGACGCGCGTTCTCGCTGGTGCTCGCCGGCGGTGGCATCAAGGGCGGCCAGACCTACGGCACGACCGACGACTTCGGTTTCAACATCACCGAGCATCCCGTCCACATCCACGACCTGCAGGCCACCATCTTGCACTGCCTGGGCATCGATCACGAACGGCTGACCTTCCGTCATCAGGGCCGGCAGTACCGCCTCACCGATGTGGCGGGGAAGGTGGTCGAAGGGCTGCTGCGCGGATAGCGAACCGGGGGCGCCGACTCCAGTCCCATTGCTGTGAAGCCAATCAAGAGGAATTGGCCGCAGAGGCGCGGAGACGCAGAGGAAAGGCGAAGTAGTTTTTTTCCTCTTCGGCGTGATCAGTGGGTGCAGTGCAGTCAATGAAAGAGGATCGGGCCGCAGAGACGCGGAGACGCAGAGACGAAAAGCCTCTGTTCTTGTCTTCCTCTGCGTCTCTGCGCCTCTGCGGCCAGCCTTTCTCCGATTGATCCCGAGAGCGGACCACGTGCCTGCAGTTTCCCAACCCACTCATCTCGCCGAGGAACCTTTTTTTGTGCCTCTGCGCCTCTGCGCCTCTGCGGCTACACATCCTAGCTTCATAGCAGTGGACTGAAGTCGGCACTCCCAGGCACTGTCGGCCAGCGGATAAACCCATGTTGGCAGCCGAAGGACCCACGCAGCGGGTCGTCTTCGTGGTACAACACCGGGATCACCCTGCGTCACTCCACGCTCCATGAGGCTTCATGCGCATCATCACATCGCTTCTGCTGGTTTCCTGCGGCGCCGTGATGGCGGCTGAACCGGTCACGCCGAACCCTGGCCTGCACTACTACTACGCGCTCCCGCCCGCGGCCCAGCCGCAGACCATCGAGGTCGATGTGTGCGTCTACGGCGGCACCCCAGGAGGCGTCGGCGCCGCGGTGCAGGCGCACCGCATGGGCAAGAAGGCCGCGCTCGCGGTCTTCCGCCGCCACGTCGGCGGCCTGACCTCCTCGGGGTTGACTGCGGTCGACCTCGGCAAGAAGGAATCCATCGCCGGCATGGCTGCGGAATTCCTCGACCGCATGGGCAAGTGGAGCGGCTTCCGCTCGGCCGACGCGGAGAAGGTCTTCCGCGCCATGCTCGACGAGGCCAAGGTGCCGGTCTCCTACGAGCACCGCCTGGCCAAGGTCGAGAAGGACGGCAACCGCATCACCACCCTGGTCTTCGAGAACGGCGACCGCATCGCCGCCAAGACCTTCATCGACGCCACCTACGAGGGCGACCTGCTGGCCGCCGCCGGCGTGTCGTTCCACGTCGGGCGCGAGGACAACGCAGTCTACCAGGAGACCATCAACGGCTTCTTCCTGGCCGACAAGCACCAGTTCAAGTTCCCCGTCGATCCCTACCGCACCATCGGCGATCCCAGCAGCGGCCTGCTCCCAGGCATCAGCGCCGAGCCGCCACGTCCGCGCGGCTCGGGCGACCAGGAACTGCAGGCCTATTGCTTCCGCATGTGGCTGGTGAAGGCCGAGAACGGCACGCCGTTTCCCAAGCCGGCGGACTACAACCGCGACGACTACGCGCTGCTGCTGCGCTACCTCACCACCAAGCCGGACTTCGCCTGGTCGTGGACCTACGCCAGCGGCCCGGTGAAGCTCAACGTCGGCGACTGCAACAACGCCGGGCCGGTGAGCCTCGACTACATCGGCGCGAGCAGGGAGTGGCCGGAGGCGGACTACGCCAAGCGCGAAAAGATCTTCCAGGCCCATGTCACCTACCAGCAGGGCATGATGTGGTTCCTTGCCAACGACCAGGCGGTTGCGCCGGAGATCCGCGCCAAGGTTGCCGCCTTCGGCCTGCCCAAGGACCAGTTCCAGGAGACCGCCGGCTGGGCGCATGAACTCTACGTGCGCGAGGGCCGGCGCATGGTCAGCGCGTACGTGATGACGCAGGCGGACTGCAGCAGCAAGCGCGTGCCCGAGGACAGCGTCGGCCTGGCCAGCTACACCATGGACTCGCACCACACCTCGCGGGTGGTGGTCGACGGCAAGGTGGTCGCCGAGGGCAACGTCGAGGTCCACGTGCCCAAGCCCTATCCCATCAGCTACCGCGCTATCGTACCCAAGGAGAGCGAATGCGCGAACCTGCTGGTGCCGGTGGCGCTGAGCAGCTCGCATATCGCCTTCGGCAGCATCCGCATGGAACCGGTGTTCATGCTGCTCGGCCAATCCGCTGCGACCGCCGCGTCGTTGGCGATCGATGCCGGGACGTCGGTTCAGAAGGTCGATTACGTCAAGCTCAAGGAACGGTTGCTGGCGGATAAGCAGCGGCTGACCTGGGAGTGATCAGCCGACGGTGAGCGGCACATCCACCGCCAAGACGCCACCTCGCCATGGTTGGAGTTTTATCGTCCTCTCCGGCTGGGCGCCGGTGGCGCCCAGCGCGTCGTGACGGCGGACTCCAACGTTTTCCGCTGAAATTCCGTCAGTGCACTCAGCGCACCGGCTTGGCGATCGGCCCGAGCGTGCGCTCAGCCGCATCCGCGGAGCGCTGGGTCTGGCGAAGGATCTCGCTGACCCGGGTGAACTTCTCCTTGGCCTCCGGCGTCGTGACCTGCGGGGTGGTCTTCAGCGCCTCGACCGCCGTGCTGACCGCGGTGAGATCCTGACGTACCGTCGCGAGCTCCTTGCGCCCCTCGGCGACCTTGGTCTCGGCCACCACCACGGCATGACGGTTGAAGAAAGCGTTCGCGCCGCCAGAGAGCCCAGTGATGACCGCCATGATCAGGCAGACCGTCATGTAGTGCTTCACCAGCGAGATCTTTCCCTCCGAGGCGCTATCTGGCAGGCTGCGCACCAGATTGCCGCACCAGAAAACGAACAGCAGGCATAGCCCGCTGGTGCCGATGGCGGCGAGTTTGACCAGGGTGTCGAGCATGCCGTCGGTGACGGAATCCATGGCGGTCTCCAGAGGTGGTGGTGGGGCATAACCATTCCCATGGGCGAGGTCCAGAGGGAGGCTTGCCACCGTCGCACCATCATCGGCCGTCGTCTCATAGCCCCGGACAGATGCGATCTTCCGTGGGCCTGGTGACCTCGCATGACATCCGGATGAAGCGAGATGGTCTGCGACCCTGTACCAAGAAATCGCGCCAACAGCGCCGTGTCTGGCGGGTTCAAGAGGGAGAAGGCCGAGAGACTCCGGACTTGGCGTCGTGGCGTCTTGTTGGTGGAGGTGCAGTCTGCGGTCCAGGTGTGGGGGAGAGCCCAGCCATACGGAGAGTCCCATGTTCCACCCGCTTCTTCGCCTGCATGCCCTCGCCATCCTGGTGTCCATCTGGATCCCGCCCGCTCAGGCCGGCGACGTGCTCATCGCCGACTTCAGCAACGTCGAGGACCTGCGCGGGATCGAGTGGAATCGTGAGACGGTCGACGTCAGCGTCGGTCCACGGGCGGTCACCGGACGCGATAGCGTGTTGAAATTCGTCGCCAAGCAGGGCCAGTATCCGGCGCTCTCCTTCCGCGCGCCGAAGGTGCCACGGAACTGGAGCGGTCATGCAGCGTTGTCCTTCACCGTGTGGTCGAACGCCGAGCGCGACTTGGCGGTGCGCGTCGATGACGCCAAGAGCGTCGGTTATGCTTCGCGGTTCAATGGTAACGTGCACCTGCTCAAGGGGCGGACGCGGGTGCAGATCCCGATCGCGGTGATCGGCAAGGCGATCGATGTCGCGGCCATCACCAGCGTCACCCTGTTCCTCGACAGCCCGCCAGCGCATTTCACCCTATGGTTCGATGATCTCGGACTCGGCGGGATGGAGTCGGAGCAGATCCCCTTCATCCCCTACGCCGAACGCATGGATCACCAGCCGAGCATGGCGGTGGTGTCACCGCACCTGCCGATGGGCCGCAACCTGAGCGGTGGCCCGCTCAAGGCGTTCCTCATCGCCGGCGTGCAGCAGGGGCGCGAGACGGTGGAGATGATGCAGCGCATGGATCTCGATCCGAAAGTGGTGTCGTGGGACCGCGAATGGGCTGGAAACACCTGGGGCTTCGGCGATTTCTACGGCCAACGCGGCAGCTTCCTCGATACCGCGCTGATGCAGCGCTACCTCGCCAGTTCGCTGCAGGGACCGGAGCGTTTCGAGGTCATGGTGCTGTCGACGCCGATGGGCTGGAACCAGTTCGGTCTCGCCGCGCGCCAGGCCATCCTCGAACGGGTGCGCGATCGCGGCGAGGGCCTGGTGCTAGTGATGCCGTTCCCTGGCGAGCGCGGCAAACCGTGGCCGGACGACCTGCGCGCGCTCAGCGCCCTGATCGACGCCGAGGCCGACTGGGTCGATGACACCGGCGGCGTGCATCAACCCGCGGATGGCCGCGACTTCGGCGGTCGCTGGGTGATCCAGGGCACGCATCCGATCACCGCTGGGGTGCCCTTGGAGGCCCTGCCGCAGGCGCACATGCAGACCCAGCGTTACCGCCTCGCCGAGGGTGCGCAGGCACTGGTCACTCTGCAGCGCGGTGACGTGCCGGTGGTCGCGGTGCGTCAGGTCGGCAAGGGCCGGGTGGTGACCTTCGCCAGCCGCGGCTGGTCGCTGACGCCGCTGATGATGGCACCTGAGGGCTGGTCCGATCGACCGGCGCACCGGTATTGGGAGACCTGGTATTCCCTGCTCAATCGCGCGGCGTCATGGGCGGGCCAGCGTCAGCTCCAGCGCGCTGGCCCGTCACGGGTCCTGCAGGTCGACGGCGAGCACGCCGATCCGTGGTACACCGTCCGTCAGTGGCACGA
>JANPIY010000714.1:0-13247 GCA_031425255.1 Planctomycetota bacterium | reverse complement strand
GAAGACCAAGGAGACCCAGCTGCAGTGGATCCCTGGGATCACCGCCAAGTTTGGTGGCACCTATGCCGCTGAAATCGCGACCATGATCAGGAAGGCATCACGGCTCGATCAGACGGAGTGATGGTGGGGTAATGGTCGTCGCCTTCGCGCTCCCTTCGCGCTAAACGGGGCGGGCGTATTTCACCAGGGCTTCCTTGGTCGGCGTCGTCCCGGCGCCAGGCTGTTCCGGCCTGAGATATTTCCCATCCCTCACCACGATGGGATCCATGAACGCATCTTTTATCCAAGGGATGTATTCCAGCAAAGAACAGGATGCGTGGTGATAAGCCAGGTGCACATGGGCCTGACCCATGTCCCCGACATGGGCTGCGACGGGCAGCCGGCGAGACAGGGCTGCGTCGGCGACGGTCAGGAATTCGCTGATCCCCCCCAGTCTGGTAATGTCGGGTTGCACATAATGGACCGCACCTGCCTCCATGAACTGCTGGAAAGCGTCGGAATGGTAAAGCTGCTCCCCCAGCGCGATCGGGATCGTCGTCTGCCTGGCGAGTTCGGCATGGCCACGGACATCGTCGTACCACAGCGGCTCTTCGAACCAGAACAGATCGTACTGTTCTGCCTGTTTGCAGAACCTCACGCACGTCGGTAGATCCCACTTCCCATTCCCGTCGACGGCAAGCATGACCTCCGCACCGATCGCTGCTCTCACCTTCGCGATCCGCCTGAGATCGACCCAGGGATCCGACGATCCCACTTTGATCTTGATGCCTCGGAAACCTTCCTCCTCCACGACTCGTCGCGCCCCATCGACCAACTGATCGTCGGGGATCGACAGCCAGCCGATGTCCGTGTTATAGGCTGGCAAGACCGCCTTGGTCGCTCCCCCCAGTGCGCTCCACAGCGGCAGCTTCATGTGCTTCGCCTTCAAGTCCCACAGAGCGATATCGATGGCCGCGATGGCGATCTGTGAAATGCCAGCGCGGCCGATCCATTGCATCGCTGGATCACGTGCCATCCGGTGCCACAGCTGGTTGATGTCCAAGGCGGACTGCCCGATCAGCATCGGCCCGAAACAATCTTTGATGCAGGAAGCGATCAGGCGGTCTCCGGCGAGGAATGCGTGTGTTCCGGTAAAGCCCCGGCCGACCAATCCTTGATCGGTCGTTATCTGCGCGCCGACGACCCCCCAGTGGGTGATGGAATGGGTGCTGTCTGAAATACCGTTTCCGGTGACCGGAACATGTAAAATGAATGGCTGTACCTGAGTGATCTTCATGGAGGATCTCTTTCTTGCCGGTCACGGCGACATCCGCGCGGTTGGCCGCGAAGAGCATCCCTGACCCGTTTGCAGGTGTGGATGCGCAGATGATCCTCGCGCATGGCGAGTGCTCGGCGCGGGTCTGGATTCAGCCGAGCCAAACGTCACGGGTGACGTCGTAGCGGTATAGGTCGGGTGGTGAAAGCACCCGCTCCGGGTCGTCTCCGAGGCGATTCCAGCCGCGCCGTGCGTCCGCAGCCGGGCCGCACAGGCCGCCATCGAGGGACTCCGTTGGCCATCAGCCAGAAGCGGCCCAGCCGTCAAGGGACTCTGCAGTCTGAACTGCCTTCCAGACCGCACGGATGGCGATGCCAGCTACCCCGCGAGTTCCTTGATCTGCCCGTTGCTGTCGGCGAACTTCTCCATCTGCAGACCCATGCGCACCGCGATCTCGCCGTAGAGATTGGCGAGCGGGGTGTTGTCCTTGCACTTGATGTGACGGCCGGGCTTGATGGTGTTGCCACCTTTGCCGGCCAGCAGCAGCGGCAGATCGTGCGGATTATGCGAATTGCCGTCGCGCAGGGCGGAACCGAACAACAGCATCGAGTTGTCGAGCAGCGTGCCGGCGCCTTCCTTGACCTGCGACATGCGCTCGACCAGGTAGGCGAACTGCTCGACGTGCCAGGCCGTGATCTTGCCGTACTGCGCCAGCTTGGCCTCGTTGTTCTCGTGATGCGACATGTCGTGATGGCCGCCTTTGACACCCTCCAGGAAGGAGAAGTTCCGGCCGCTCACCGAATTGCCGAACATGAAGGTGCCGATACGTGTGCTGTCGGTCCAGAATGCCAGCAGCATGATATCGAGCATCAGGCGTACCTGTGGCGTATGGTTTTCACCACCCTGCGCCCGTCCGCTGGTGCGGATCGCCTCATCCAGGGCCGGCAGCGCCTTCATCGCCAGGGGATCCACACGGCGTGGCTCCTTGGCGCGCCGGATCTCCAGCGACATGCGCTTCTCGACATCGCGCACCGAGGTGAGGTATTCATCCAGCTTGCGCTGGTCGGTGAGTCCGAGGCGGCCCTTGAGCGCCTGGCCATCGCTCATCACCGCGTCGAGCACGCTCTTGTCATCGAAGGGTGTGAGGGCGGTGGGCGCGAGGTTCTTCGGGCGATCCTTGTCGTCGGCCTTGCCTTCGCGAAACAGACGATCGAAGGCCTGGCGCGGATTGATCTCGCAGGCCAGCGGCGTCGCGGGTGTGCTCCAGGCGATGTGGTTGGAGTAGAGCCGGGTGATGCTGACGTTGGTGTCGACGCCCTTGGCCGGCGATTCGATGCCGAGTTCGATCGACGGCAGCTTGGTGTTCGCCCCCAGATGGTTGGCGAGCAATTGGTCGATGGAGATGCCACCAGCGTTGATGTCGGCACCCACGGTCTTGTTGATGGTCATGCTGGTGAGGAACGACGCATCCTTGAAGTAGTGTCCGTCGCCCTGGTTGCACTTGGCATTCCACAACTGCGACAGCACCAGCACCTCGGACTTCACCTTGTCCATCGGCACGAGCTGCGGCGGCAGTTCGCTGGCGAAGGGGCCCACCTCCTTCGGCGTCCATTGGTCGGCGCGCACGCCATTGGGAAAGAACAACGTGGCGAAACGCACCGGCATCTTGCGCGGCGCCACCTTGGGCTCGGCGCCAAAGAGCGGACGCGGCACCATCGCTTCAAGGAAGGGCAGGGCCATCGCCACACCGAGTCCACGCAGCACCGTGCGGCGAGGGATCAACCATGAGGGATGGCTCATTGCGAGACCTCCGGGACGGGTTGGTTGCGCTTGAAACGGAAAGGGAAGCTCTGGGCGATGCCGATGATCAGCGGCTGGATGCGATAGCCATCCTGATCCAACCGTTTCATCAACGCGTTCACCGCGGGGCGATCATAGAATTCGAGGCCGCGGCCAAGGGCATAGGACAGCATGCGGCCGGCAAACCCGCGCGCGAATTCGCCTTTGCGCGCCATCAGCACCTTTCGCAGTTCGACCGCACCGGAGAACTTCTCGCCGTTGATCAGCGAACCGCTGGCATCCACCGGCTGACCGAGTTCGTCGCGCGTACGCCAGACGCCCATCAGGTCGTAGTGCTCCAGGCCGAAACCCAGCGGATCGATGCGCGCGTGGCAGCTGGCGCAGGTCGGATCGCTCCGGTGCTTCTCCAGGCGCTGGCGGAGCGTTAGGTCCTTCTTGTCGCCGTCCTTCTTGTCGTCGAGCGCTGGCACGTTGGGCGGCGGCGGTGGCGGATGGCTGTTGAGGATCTGCTCCATCACCCACACCCCGCGGAGGACCGGGCTGGTGCGCAGGGGATGCGAACTGACCGTCAGCACGCCAGCCATGGTCAACACCCCGCCGCGCTTGTCGTCCGGGCGTCTGACCTCGCGGAACTCCTGGCCGCGCACACCGGACACGTCATAGAGCCGCGCCAGGTCTTCATTGAGGTAGAGGTAGTCGCTATCGATGAGGTCCAGGATGCTGCGGTTCTTGGCCACCATTTCGTTGAAGAAGATCTCCGGCTCGTCGCACATGGCGTCGCGCAGACGATCGTTGTAGCCGGGATTCTTTTTCGCGTCCGGCGCCTTGCGCCCACGGCGCAGCTCTTCGGTCTTCAACCATTGCGGCACGAAGATCTGACCCAGTTCCTTGGCCTTGGGATCCTTTAGCAGGCGGATGACCTGCTGTTCGATCACCGCCGGGTCATGCAGCTTGCCCTCGTCGGCGAGCTTGAAGAGCTCGCCATCCGGCATGGTCGCCCACAGGAAGTACGAGAGGCGCACTGCCATCTCATGCTGGCTGATCTCGTAGGGCTTGGTCTCGCCGCGGATGGATTCGATGCGGTAGAGGAAGCTCGGGGAAACCAGGACGGTCTTCAGCGCCAGCTTCACCGCATCCTCGTGGTTGATGGTCTTCTTCACCGCCAGGTCATAGACCTTGGCGTAGCGCTCGACCTCCGGCTCCTTCACCGGACGACGGAAGGCCTTCTGGGCGAAGTCGGCGAGGATGGACTTGGCCGCGGCGCGTTGCGACTTCGGTTTGTCATCGACCGGCTTGTGGGTGAAGATCCGTTCCGGTTTGGCCAGGCCCAGGACGTCGCTGAGCGCCGTGAGCATCTTCTCCACCATCACCGGCGGCACGAACAGGGTGTCGGCGTTGTTGTCGAAACCGCCGCCGCCACCGGCGTCTTCGGGGAAGGTGTCAGCGGGACGATGATCGACGCCCAGCAGATCGCGGATGGTGTTGTTGTACTCGGTCCGCGTCAGGCGATGCAGCACCACATGGCCGGGATCGTTGGGAAAGTCGCCCGGGTCGAGGGTGTCGAGGGCGTTGGCGATCCAGCCGCTCAGGCGTTCGCGTTCGGCGGCGGTCGGCTGACGCTTGGCCGTCTCCGGCGGCATCTCGTGCTCGGCCAGGGCGCGCAGGACGCCCTGCCAGTGCAGCGCGCCGCGTTGGATCGCGCGTTTGTCGGCGAATTTCTGCAGGTCGAGGTCGCCCTTCTGCTTCTTCTCCCCATGGCAGTCGTAGCACAGCGCGCTGAGCAGCGGCTTGATGTCGCTGTCGAACGAGAGCTTCCCGGGGTCCTCGACCCCCTGGAGTGGCAGGGCCAGGATGGCGACGGCTGCTGTGATGATGGTGAGGGCCCGGGGCATGGTCATGGATGGTACGATAAATCTGTTCGGTTGCTGAGGTTGGATTTACCAGGCTGGACAGCGAGGGGGCGCGGGGAGGTCCTGATGTATGCGCCCGGACCGGCTGGAATGTCGCTTTTCGGCATCCCACCACACTGCGGCGTGCATCCCACACCCCCCATCCCCTGGCGCATCACGACGATCGGCCAACCATCCGCCACCTCATGACGCGCTCCCGCCCACCCGCACGCCCCTCCTACCGTCCTGCGGCGCGCTCGGTCCCCGGGGTGGCCAACGAGGCCCACCAGCATGACCTCGCCGCCGGGCCGGCCGGGCGGATGGTCGCCGAGGCCGGCATCACCGCCACCACGGTGGTGCTGGAGATCGGCCCTGGCCTCGGGGCACTGACCGTGGCACTGCTCGCCAGCGGAGCCCGGGTGGTGGCGATCGAACGCGACACAACACGGGTGGCAGCCCTCCAGCGGCGTTTCGCCCACGAAGTCGCCGATGGCCGCCTGACCCTGCTGGCCGGCGATGCCTTGTCGCTGATGCCGACCTTGGCCCACCCCTGGCGGGTTCTCGCCAATCCCCCCTTCAGCCTCACGGCGCCGCTGGTGCGTCATTGGTTGCTGGAGAGCCGTCCGGCGCCGCTGGCGCTCGACCTGATCCTGCAACGCGAGGCGGCGCTCAAGCTGACGGGGTCGGAGGGTGGACACACCCGCACCAGCGTCATCGCCCACCTCTGCGGCAGCCCACGGGTGGTCCGCCATCTACCTCGTGATGTGGTGACGCCACCCAGCCGCGTCGATCTGGCGATCTGGAGCCATCGCCGTGATCCCAACGCGCCTCCCGCCAGCGACCTGAAGGCTACCGACCGGCTGCTCGACGTCGCCTTCGCCGGCCCGCACACTATGACCGACGCCCTGCGGGGCCTGGCCACCGGCATCCAGATCCGGCGCCAGGCGGCGGAGCACGGCTGGCAGGCCAGTGATCACCCCCGTCTGGTGCCACCGCCTGCGTGGCTCGCCCTCACCCGTCTGCTGCTGACCTGCGGACGTCTGGGCGGAAACACCGCGCAGCGCTGATATACCCCGCTCCCGTGACGATGTTGATGTGGCTGTACAGGTCCCGGGCGGAACACGGCTGCGTGCTTGCAACGCTCAACCCGCAGAGCTTAACTGCCCCGCATGGATCCTGCGCGTACGCATCATCGCTGGCCTCACGCGTTCATCGGCATGGTGCTGATGGGTTCGCTGGCGGCGGTGGACGAAGCCGATCCCCTCCTGCCCAAACCGGATCCGCTGGTACCGAAGGTGGAGGTGGCACCCCCGCCCACGGCGCCGGCGCCCACGGCCCCGGTCGCCGCGGCGAAGAAGGTGCTGCTGCCGTTACCCGACGAGACCAGCCAGAGCGCGGCGCTGGGGACCCTGCATGCGCTCTATCAGGATGACTACGCGAAACGTCGACCCAATGAGCGGGTGGCCCTTGCCCTGCTGCTGCTGCAGCACGGCAAACGCCCGCAGGTGGAAACCGCCCAGCGATTCGTCGCTCTGCGGGAAGCCGAGGAACTCGCCTGCAAATACGGCGATGTCGATACCGCGCTCAGCGCCGCGGAGGTGTTGTGCACGTGGTTCGTCGTGCCGGCGCACGAGGAGAACGCGCGGGTCCTCAGTGCGCTGACTCCCAACCTCAGCGATCCCACCGCAGCCCAGACCGCCGCTTTCAGCATGCTGTCGCTGATCGATTCATGCATCGCCGCCGACGACTACGAAGCGGCACTGCGCCTGAGCCGCGATTGCGAGACCATCGCCCGCAAGCTGCGCGACCAGGCTCTGACCACGCGCGCCAAGACTCTCAGCGAACGCAGTCGTGAGCTGCGCGATGAGTTCATCAAGATCGGCGACACCAGCGATCTCCTGGGCGTCATGACGCCCGACGGCCATCACCGCCTCGGACGCTTCCTCTGCCTGTTCAAGAACGACTGGCTGCCAGGCCTGCTGCACCTGGCGGCCGGACACGACAAGGAGTGGGCGACCTTGGCGCGCAGCGATCTGACCGCCCACGTCTCGCAGGAAAAAGCCGGCAACGACGGCACGCCGGCCCTGACTGCAGCCGAGGCGTGGCGCACGCAGGCGGTCGAACTGGCGCGCGGGACCCAGCGCGAGTCGGCACAGACGCGGGCGTTGTTGTGGTATCGTCGCGCAGTGTCGCTGCTGGCGGGTGGAGCGGCAAAGATCAAAGCCGAGAAGCGCATCGCCGAACTCGAGCGCGCTCTTGGTCCCGCAGCCCAGGGCAGCCTGCCACTCTATCCGCCCAATCCGGCGCTGCTGCTGACCTTCGAGGCCGATACCCTCGCGCTCGCCGGCACCCGCCTGACCGGCGTACTCGACGTCAGCGGTTCTGGTCTACGTTTTCCCGCCACCGGCGCCACCCCGGTGCGGGGCGCGCATGGCATCGCTCTGCAGTTCGATGGCGAGGGCCAGGTCGAGGTCGGCAACCTCAAGCACGTGCAGATCATCGGCAACCAGACCATCGCCTTCTGGATGTGGCCAGCCGTGCTCGATACCCGCCGTAATCCCTTCAACAAGTCTTACAGCGCTGAAGGCACCATGACGCTCGAACCGAGCGGCGTGGTAAACTACTACTACGGCGCGCAGAGCACCGGGCTCTATGACAGCGTGGGAATGAACGTCGCCGTGACGGCGAAGACCTGGGTGCACCTGGCGCTGGTGCGTGATTTCACCAGTAAGACCATCACCTGGTACCGCAACGGCAAGGCCACCACGCCGGTAGCCACGGTTTATCCCAGCGCCTCAGTGTCGACCCAGCCGCTGATCATCGGCAACGGTTATGCGGGCGCCTTCATCGGCCAGCTCGACGACATCGCGGTGTGGCCGCGTGCCCTCAGCGCGCCGGAGATCGCCGGCCTGTATGCCGCAACCGCTACGGGGCGGTGAACGTTCGCCTGAGAAAACGCAGTGCAAAGTGCGAAGTACTGCATCACGCACGTGCGCGCTTGGAAGTTTCCAAGCTTTTGGTGAACACCATCGATGGTGTGAGCGCCTGCCTTTCAACCACGCACTTCGCACTTCGCACTTCGCACCGCTCCATTCATAAAGGGTTCTTCGGCGTGATCAGTGGGTGCAGTGCAGTCAATGAGAGAGGATCGGGCCGCAGAGACGCAGAGGCGAAAAGCCCCTGTTCTTCTCTTCCTCTGCGTCTCTGCGTCTCTGCGGCCAGCCTTTCTCCGATTGATCACGAGATCGGACCACGTGCTTGCAGTTTCCCAAGCCACTCATCTCGCCGAGGAACCTCATAAAGTCACTCCTCGCGCAGCACCGCCAGCGGATGCTGGGTGAACACGCTGCGGCAGGCGGCCAGGCCCGAGCACGCGCCGATCACCACGATCGCCACGGCGACCGCCGTCAATTCACCCCACGGCACCACCAGCGGCAGTTCCAGCATGGTCGTCAGGACACTCCGGGCATGGAGGATGCCCAGGGATAGCCCGCACGTCCCGGCGATGAGTCCGAGGGTGGCGAACTCCGCGATGATCGAGGTCACCAGGATGCCGCGGGTGCCGCCGAGCACCGCCACCAGGGCGGCATCCGCTCTGCGCTGGCGTGCCGTACCGATGCCGATGCCGATCAGCACCAGGACGCCGGCGGCCAGGCAGAACCAGCCCAGGAAACGCACCGCCAGGCTGATGCGTTGCACGACCACGCCCAGCTTGTCGCCGAGCTCCCCGATATCGAAGGTGGTGATGTTGGGGAAGCGCTCCGCCATGCTGGCGACGAAGCGTGCGCTGCGTTCACGGTCCAGGCGAGGCACGGCAGAGATCCAGGTCTGAGGTGCATCCGTGAGCGCCGCAGGGCTGACGAGGATGAAGAAGTTCGGACGCATGGTGATCCAGCGCACCGAACGGATGCTGGTGACGGTCGCCACCAGCGGCACGCCCTGGATATCGAAGGTGAGCTGGTCGCCGAGGCCGGCGCCGATGCTGCTGGCGAAACGTTGTTCGAGAGACGCCTCGACCACCTCCCCCGAAGCAGCCATCCAAGTGCCGGCGACGATACGTTCGTCGCTGCCCAGTTCGTCACGGAAACTCAGGCGCTGCTCACGCCCGCGCATGAAACGATCGCGTTCCGCCTCGCGGCTGTCGCCGGTCTCGCGTTGCGGCTCGGCGCCATTGATGGTCTTGAGCCGCGCCATGACCATCGGACTCAGCAGCGGTTCGACGGCCGCGGTTTCGCGCACCAGCGCGGTGAAGGCCGGGACCTGATCGGCTTCCAACCCCAGGCAGAACCAGCCGGGACGCTGGCCCTCGCCACCACTCGCCAGATCGGCGGTCAGGCTGGCGCGGTAGGTCGCCATCGCGCCGAGCAGTTGGGCCGCCATCGCGATCGCGACCAGCGCCGCCAACGGACGGAACCCAGGGCGGCTGAGATTGCCCAGGCCATGGCGGAGTGCGAAGGCACGCTGACCGGCGATCAGACGCACCAGCCGCAGCGGCAAGCCGAGGAGCAGCCAGCCGAGCAGCGCCGTCAGGCCACCGCCGACCACCAGCGCGATCACCACCAGCGGGCCCGTACGCCACGAACGGGTTTCGACCGCCGCCACCACCAGCACCACCGCCAGCAGCAGCAGGCTCATCACCCAGGCGCGCCAGCGCCCGCCCGCACCTGCCGGATCACCGCGCAGGATGGCGGCGGGTTGCATGCCATGGATCGCCACCAGGGAGATGGCCGCGAAACCGACGCTGACACCAGCCCCGAGGACCACGCCCCAGGCCATGGCCGGCAGGTCGAGTCCGAGCTCGGCCGCCACCGGCAGGAAGCCCCGCCCCAACAGCAGGAGCAGGTTCTGCAACGCGCTGCCCGCCACCGCGCCGATGACGCCGCCGGCCACGCCGATGAGCGCGCTCTGCCACAGGAACACCATCAGCACGCGAGCGGGGGTGGCGCCCAGGACCTGCAGCACCGCCACGGTGTCACGGCTTTCGGCGAGATATCCGCGCACCAGGCTGGCCACCCCGATGCCGCCCAGCAGGAGCGCCGCCAAGGCGATGATGCGCAGGAAATCCCCGACGCGTTCGTAGATGCGCGCGCTCGAGGTGCTCGCCTGGGCGGCGGTGCGCAATCCCAAGCCGCGCTCGTTTTCGACCCGCCCACCAAAGCCGCTGCTCATCTTCTCCGGCAGATCCCAGCGCTGACGCAGGGCCGCCACCACCCCCTCGACCTCGCTCGTGCCCAGCGCGATGAGTCGGGCATGACGCAGGCGGGCGCCGCCGCCGTCGAGGCCGGTGTCGACCAGACGTGAACGCGCGATCAGCACGCGCGGCCCCATGGCGAAGACATTGGCGCCCAGCCCGGGTTCTGCGCGGATCACGCCGATGACGCGGAAGCCCTCCGCGCCCAGCTGAAGTGGGTCGCCGATGGCCATCGCCAACTGGTCGAGGACTTCCTGCTGCACGAAGGCTACGGCTTCATCCCCGAAGAGCCGGCTCAGCGGCGCGGGGGTCACCACCACCTCGCCATAGAGCGGATGATCCTCATCCACCGCACGCACCTCGACGGTACGCGCACGGCCGCTGCCCGGCGCCAGGGCCATGGTGGTGAACCGGACCTGCTGCGTGCTGCGCGCCGAGGCCGGCAGGATCAGGCGCAGCTCCTGATCTTCTGCGCTGGTGAGCGGCTGGTTGCTGGCGATCTCCAGATCAGCGCCCAGCAACGGACGCGCCTCGCGCACCAGGGCGCGTTCCAGGGCACCGCTGAAGGAGCCCACGCACACGCGGGCGCAGACCCCGAGGGCGATGCAGGCCACCAGCAACCACACGCGTGCCGACTGGCCACGCCCCAGGCGCCAGGCGAGACGGAGGGCCATCATGTGGCGACGTCGGCGACGATGCGGCCATCGCTCAGCTCGATGCGCCGCCCGGCGCGCGCGGCGAGCGCGAGATCGTGCGTGACCAGCACCAGCGTCGCGCCCGACTCGCCGACCAGGTCGAACAACAGATCGGTCATCGCCGCACCGGTGCGACGATCGAGGTTGCCGGTCGGTTCATCGGCGAACACCAGCGCCGGCATCGGGGCGAGGGCGCGGGCCAGGGCCACGCGCTGCTGCTCTCCACCCGAGAGCTTCCCAGGGAGGTGCTGCGCGCGCTCGGCCAGCCCGACGCGCGCCAGCCAACTCATCGCACAGGCGCTGGCATCGGCGCGTCCGGCCAACTCCAACGGCACCGCGACGTTCTCCAGCGCGCTCAGGGTCGGCAGCAGACGGTAGGATTGGAAGACGAAGCCCATGCGCCGACCGCGGATCCGCGCCAGTTCAGAGGGCGATAACTGCGCGAGATCGCGGCCCTCCACCAGCACGCGGCCCTCATCGGGCACATCGAGCCCGGCCATCAGTCCCAGCAGCGTCGATTTTCCACTGCCCGAGGGTCCCACCACCGCCACCCGCTCACCGGTGGCGACGGTGAAATCGATGTCGCTGAGCACGGTCAATGGACCACCGCCCGTGCGATACCGTCTGGTCACCTGCTCCAAGACGAGGACGGCATTCATGGCGCTTTCCCCGCCTGGCCGGTCTTCTCAACCAGCGGCTTGAGGAAGGTGTACACCGAGCGGGCGATCAGCTGCTGACCAGCCACCGTCGGATGGATGCCGTCGGCCTGGTTGAGCGACGCGACGCCACCAACACCCTCGATCAGGAATGGCAGCAAGGGCAGTGATTGCTCCTTGGCCACCTGGGGAAACGCCGCCGCGAAGGCCGTGCGGTACTCCTCACCGTAATTGGTCGGCAGGCGCATACCGGCGAGCGCCACCTGCACGCCGGCGGAACGCAGCCGCTGACTGATCGCCACGAGATTGTCCCGCAGGGCGGCGACCGGCTGGCCGCGCAGGCCGTCGTTCGCGCCGAGCGCGACCAGGGCCCAATCCGGCCGACCCTTGATCAGCCAGGTCACCCGGCGCAGGCCGCCGGCACTTGTATCACCACTGACCCCGGCATTGATCACCTTCCAATCCAAGCCATCCGCCTGCGCGAGCCGCTGCAACACGGCTGGAAAGGCCTGGTCCTGGTCCACCCCATGGCCGGCGGTGAGGCTGTCACCGAGGCAGACGATGGTGGCCGCCGACAACTGATGGCCAGCCACCATGATGAGGCACAACAGGAGCGAGCGCATGCGCGGGATGCTGCGGGCGACCGGGCACAACCCAATGGCTTTTGCCGACGATTCCACCAGCCACGCGGGGCGGAGTGCAAAGGCACGGCGGGTCCGACGTCTGTCAGACGTCAGCGCTTGGGCGCGTTGAACTTCACCGCTTGGACCTGCTGCTGACCATCCGCGGATCTGCCATCGATGGCGCGCGGGTCGATGACCGTCACCTGCTCGCCCTGCACCACCACGTACACCGGCTGGCCATCAGCGGACATCACCTGCACGACCTGGGTGGCGGGTGCGGGCGACTGGACGCGCGCGTGGTTGAGGGTGCCGAGCCACATCCACAAGCCGGCGGCGGCGGCCAGGCTGGCGGCCAGAGCCGCTGGCCACGGCAGGAAGACATGGCGGATGGGTTCGCGACGCGCAGGCGTGAGCACGGTCGCCGCCGGCCGGGTCTCTTCGAGAGCGATGGTCACCAGGTCGTGCTGGACCAGCGCTTCCTGGCAGGCGCAGCAGCGCGCGAGGTGTGCGAACAACGCTGGATCGCTAGCGGCATCCAGGGCGCCGTCGGCAACCAGCGGCAGCAACGATTCGACGTCATCACAGGAACATCCGCCTGGGGCGTCGCTCTGGGACGCCGCTGTGAAGCCGGGCGATTGCGGTCCCTGGCACGCCGGAGTGGGCTGCTGATCGGTACCGTTCACAGCGCACCCCGCATGATGTCTTCCAGCTGGCTCTTGAGGGCGGCACGGCCACGGCACAGGCGGACCTCGACCGCTTGCCGGCTGATGCGCAGACGCTTGGCGATGGCTTCGTGATCGAGTCCTTCATCGATGCGCAGGGCCAATACGTCGCGTTGGCTGGCCGGCAGGGCGTCGAGTGCACGGCGGACCGCGCTGAGGCGTTCGCGCGATAGGAATTGCTCCCCAGGATTGCGTCCCAGGTCGCCGCCGGCGGTATGCTCGCTGAGCACCTCATGCGACAATCCTTGCCGACGGTCTTCGCGGCGGAGGTAGTCGAGGCAGGCATTGCGTGCGAGTTGGAACAGCCAGCCACGCAAGGCGGCCTGGTCGCGAACGCTGTCGATGCGCCGCAGGACCTTGAGGCTGACCTCCTGAAAGACGTCATCGACGGTGGAGGCGTCACGGACGTAGCGCTG
>JANPIY010000713.1:0-4242 GCA_031425255.1 Planctomycetota bacterium | reverse complement strand
AGATGAGTGGGATGGGAAACTGCAAGCACGTGGTCCGCTCTCGGGATCAATCGGAGAAAGGCTGGCCGCAGAGGCGCAGAGGCGCAGAGGAAGACAAAACAGGGGCTTTTGGTCTCTGCGTCTCCTCTTCTCTGCGGCCCTATCCTCTTTCATTGACTGCACTGCACCTACTGATCGCGCCGACGAACCTTATGTTTCTGGTCCGAACACCGGCAACAGCAGGAGCGCCAGAGCGACGAGGAACACCAGCCAAGCGGCCAGCGAACGCTGTCGACAGAGCGCACTCCACCACCACTTGCGGTGACGCCAGAGGTGCAGGCCGATGAGGCCGATCATCACGTAGCCGAGGACGTAGTGCAGCGTCGCCCAGGCGGTCCAATCAAGGCCCCACACCGTTGCGGGACGTGGCTGCTCATTGAAACGGAACTCCATCATCAGGCCGGAACCGGCGAGCAGGGAGCCGTTCCACAACAACGCCAGATTCACCGCGCGATCGATCCAGACGTTCATTGCGGCACCTGCTTGGCGAACGCGCGCAGCTGCTCATAGATGACGATGGAGTTCATGGGTTCCAATAAGGCTGCCCCGGGCCGGTAGGTCACGCCATAGTAGCGCATGGTGCCATCCAGGAACTTCTGCGCGCTCTCCGCCTGTGCCGGCTTCTCGGCGATGGCGACATCGAAGATCCGCAGGCGCGGCAACGCCGGATCCTGGGCGCCGACCAGCGGCTCCAGGCGGCGATCGACGAATTGCATGATCGCAGCGGGCGGGCAGCCGTGCCGCACGGGATAGACCAGCACGATGGGCCGGCCGGTGAGCAGGTCGGCGTCCGCCGGCAGGTCGTCCAGGCGCATGGGCTCGCCGGTGATACCGAGCTCCTCGAGCGCCAGCGCGACGTCGTTGGCCACCGCCTTGGGGCCGAGTGCATGGTCGGTCTCGGTGGTGGCCGCCTGGATCTCCTTGAGGTTGATGGTCGCGCGCGTCGGCCAGGTGTCGGCGTAGAGGATGAGCGGTCCCTTCGACGGCGGTGCGCCATCGGGAAGCGGCGCCCGCGCGAGCGGACGCCGCACTGGTGCGGCCTGCGCCCACACGATCAGCAGCGGCACCAGCCAGACGATGAGCGCGAACACCACCACCAGGATCCAAGGGGCGCGCTTCATGCGGACACCGCCAGGGGAAGCGCGGCGTTCGTCACCGGATGCAGGCGCTCGAGCAGCCGCGGGTCGGCGAACAACGTGCCGTCGCTCGCGCGCACCCACGACGGGTGGCCGCCGCTGCGTTCGGCGATGGTGCCAGCGTGCGCGTCGGCGAGCAGGCACAGGTCGCTGGCGTGGATGCCCGCGTCGAGGCAGTCGGGAGCCAGGACGGTGGCGGAGCGGACGATGCCGGCCGACGGAAACCCGCTGCGCGCATCGATCAGGTGCGATACCACGCGGCCGGCGAGTTCACGCCGTCGGCTGCCGATGCCGCTGGTAGCGATGGCCTCGTCGCGCAGGGTCAGCGCCGCGGCGGCACCCGGTAGCAGGACGAACCAACCGTCGCATCCAGGCTGGCGCCCACGCGCCGCGCAGTCGCCACCAAGTTCGACCAGCACATCAGCGCACCCATGTGCGGTGAGCCGCTCGATCAGCCGGTCGACACACCACTCCTTGCCCACCCCGCCGAGGTCGAGCGCCATGCCGGGACGCGCCAGGCGCACGCCAGCCGAGCCGATCGTCACCGCCGCCCAATCCACCAGGACGCGCGCTGCCATGATGTCGTGTGCATCTGGCCAACGGGTCCGCGCAGGGTCGTGCCACAACCGCCACACCGGCAGGGCAGTCGCATCGTAGCGGCCGTCGGTCACGCGATGCGCACGTCCGGCCGCCGCCAGCAGCGCCAACAGGTCGGCATCGGGCGGAACCGGCTCGCCGGCATTGAGCTGCGCGACCAGGCTTTCATCGCGATAGCGGCTCAAGCGCGCCTCCACCCCGCGCAACCAGCGCACTCCTGCGACCACGGCCGCCTGCGCCAGGGCGAGGGTGCAGTCAGCCAGGCGGATACGCCCGGTACAGCCGAGCGCGGTGAAGCGGAAGCCATGGATCATGGAGGTCCCTAGGGAGCCGGCGTTGGACCAGGGCGGGCGCGCAGCGTCAACTCCCGCCAGGTCCAAAGCCTCATGCGTCCTTGTAGCCCACCATCGCGCGCAACTCCTTGATGTGCTCCTTGCCGACCTCGCGCGGACTCATGCCGTACTTCTTGCACAGCACGGCGGCGTAGCCGATGGCGACGCCCATCTGCGCAGTGGTCTTCATCACGCGCGGACCGCCGAGGGCGACGTGGGTGCACGAGAAGTTGCGGCCGGCCATCATCAGGTTGCCGATGTCCTTGGAGTACAGGCTGCGGAACGGCACGTAATAGGTGCCGACCTTCATGAACATCGCCTCGCTGATATAGTCGACCGGATAACCCTTGAGCGACTTCTGGTAGTGCACGTCGACCTCGCGAGTCTCCTCCACCACCGCGTCTTCGAACTTCACCTTGTTCACGATATCCGACAGCGAATAGATGTGGTCCCCCATGAGGCGGCGCGATTCGCGCTTGCCGGCGATGAAGCCGACCCACTTGAGCGCACGTTTGCCGTGCTTGGCCGGATCCTTCTTCTTGGCGTTGGCGAAGCTGCCGTAGATGCCGCGGAACATGTGGTCGCGGATCTCCTCAGCGTCCTGGATCTGGTCGAGGTCTGGACGTGCGAACTCCCAATACCACTCGCCGTTGACCGAGGCGTAATCCTTTGCCACCGGCTTGGTCCAGGGGACCTCAGGAAAGGTGGATTCGTTCGCGCGCTCCTCGCTATTCCACAGCACCGACACGCCCATGGTCCACTTATCGGCTTTTTCCGGGGACCACAGATCCTTGAACTTGTCCCAGCCTTCGTTGAACTCGTCCTTCGCTTCGCGGCCGTAGCGGAACGAAGCGCCGGCACGGAAGCCGACCGTGGCATCACCGGTGGAGTCGATGAATACCGGCGCGCTCACGCGCAACGCTTCGCCGGTGCGGTTGTGGTGCGCGTCGATGCTGGTGATGCGTTTCTCCGCCACCTGGACGTCGTAGCAACGCCAGTCGAGGAACTGCGTGATGTTCTTCTCCGCGTCGATGGTCTTGTGGCGTTTCTTGTCGTCTTCGAGCGCTTCGTGCGAGCCGTTGGCCCAGTGCTTGGAATCGAGCTCGCCGATGAGTTCCTTGTTCTTGCCGGCGATGCCGATGGTGTGCACGCGGACCTCGCCGCTGGCATTGCCACCGAGCACCGGCCGGTCATGCACGAGTGCGACCTTCAGCCCCGAACGCGCCGCAGCAACCGCAGCGCCGCAGCCGGCCATGCCGCCGCCGACCACCACCAGATCGAAGGTCTCCTTACGTGCGGGCACCGCGTTGATGCCCATCAGCGTGCGCCGCCAGGCCATCATCTTCTCGACCTCCAGCGGCGGCTTGAAGCTGGCGTCCTTGGTGAAGAACAACGCGTCGCAGCGACCCTCGAAGCCGGTGAGGTCCTCCAGTTCGATGGTGGTCGTGGTCTGCGCGATGGTGACCTCGCCGGCCTTCTGCCAGGCCCAGCCGGGCTCAGTGCCGAAGACCGTGCTCAGCGGCTTGCCGGCCAGGTGGATGCGGAAGCGGCCTGGCGCCTCCCAATCACCTGGGCACCAGTTGCGGGTGCGCACCCACAGTTGGTAGCTGCCGGTGCTGGGAAACTCGGCGCTGGTCTTGGCATTGGCGACCGGCTTGCCCATGCCATGAGCGAGCAGGTAGGGCGCGCCCATGATGTCCTCGAATTGTGGATCGAGGATCCAGCCCCCGTGCTCGGTGAAGGCCCGTGCCTCCAGGAGCAAGCAAGCCGCACCATGGGTCTTGTTGGGATCGCTGAAACCCATGGCAGCCAGGGAAATGGATGCGCCACAGACTTTTACGAACTCGCGACGGGATAGGTGCATAGACGGTTCCTAGGCCAGGGTGGCAATCGCTCCGAGTGGAGTCTGGTGCTTTATGTGCATCATGTACGCCAGGCAAGCGGTGACGTTGCCTGGGTTTCGACACGCACGGGAGCATACCACCGAAGTACGGGAGCACCGGGTCGTCATGGCCATGCAGCTGCGGCCACCGACTACCCGCCCGTCGGTAGTTCCTCGGCGAGCTGAGTAGACTGGGAAAACTGCAAGCACGTATCCACTTCTGGGATCAATTGGAGAAGGCTGGCCGCAGAGACGC
>JANPIY010000712.1:0-6712 GCA_031425255.1 Planctomycetota bacterium | reverse complement strand
CCGTTGTTATGGGATCTGGTCTTCGGCCTGCCGACCTACCGCTTCCCCAACTTCGCCCGGGCGGCGCTCGATCCCACCGCGCATCTGATCCATCTGCTGTTCATCGCTGCCATCCCACCCGTCCTGGCAGTGGTGGGATTGCCCTGGCGGCGGCCAACCATCCGGGTCGAGGGACGGCCGCTGGACCCGCTGAGCACACCGGCCTCGGAGCCGGGTGCACCGCTGATCATGCTGTACGGCCTGCTGGTGTTACCGCTCCTGCTGGCTCTGGTCTCACCGATGCCTTCGTTGTACCTGCAGTATGGTTTCGTCGCGGATGATTCGCTGCGCATTCCCGCCGGCATGACATTTTTCCACTCGTTCGTGGCGATGACGGCCATCCTTGCGGTGACCGTCGGCACCACCTTGCTGACGTCGCGCGAGAAGTTCCTGCGGCAGTTCATGATGACCTTGCCGTGGGTCCTGGTGGCCATCTTCCTGATGGGGAAACGCACCATCATCGCGCTGTACCTCGTGCTCTTGAGCCAGCGCCTGTGGGACCTCGGCATGCTCAAAGGCGCGCGCATCCCGCTCTACCTGGTCAGCATCACCCTGATATTCGCGCTGGCATCGGCCGCTTACCAGATGGCGGTCCGGAACATCGTCAGGACGTCGGTCCCTGCCGAGCACTTCTATGAAAATCTCCGTCTCGATTATGGCCGCGATCATACCATCCGTACGGCGATCTTCGCTGAACTGCAGGGTGAAAAGATCATGAGCTACCGCGGTCAGGCGCTGGTCTTCGACCTGACTGCACTGGTCCCACGCTCGGTCTGGCCCCAGAAACCATATCCCTACAGCATCTACATGACGTCCTATGCCCAGGGGATCGCACCGCAGTTCTCCGGCTGGACCTTCACCACCAGCATCTTCGATGAGGCGATCGCCAACTACGGCTGGCTGGGAATGCTCAGCGGACCGCTCTTCCTGGGCCTGCTGTGCCGCTTGGCCGATGGCAATCGCACCATCCTGTTCCGTTCGCTCGGCTACATCGTGTGCGTGCTCTTCCTGGCGGTGCAGCTCAATGCGGTCCTGATCCTGTTCGTGGTCTGGCTCGCGGGTTCGATCTGGCACCAGCACCGCGGCTTCTTTTCCCTACGGCCCACTCCGCCTCGGCCGGTGGAGCGCTGAATGCAGGTGCAGGTGGTGCTCGAATGCGTCTATCAGCGCACCCCGGACGGGGCGGTGTGGACGGGGACGCCGTTCTGGTCGGCGTTCTACCAACGGTACCTCACCGTCTTCGAGCGGGTGGTGGTGGTCGCGCGGGTGGAATCCGTCAGCGCCGTGCCGCCGGGATGGCGGCGGGTCGATGGCCCGGCGATCACGGTGCTGGCGATCTCCCCCTATCAGGGCCTGCTGGGCTACCTGCGCCAACGCTCATCGGTGATCCGGCAATTGCAGGAGCTGCTCGACGCCGACGGTGCCTTGATCCTGCGCCTCCCCTCGCCACTCGCGGGATGCATCCATCGGACGTTGCTGCGGCGACGGGGTGGGTTCGCGGTCGAGGTGCTCGGTGATCCGTGGGACGTCTTCGCGCCCGGCGTGGTGCGGCATCCGTTGCGTCCACTGCTGCGCTGGCACCTCACCCGCCAATTGCGCCAGCAATGCCAGCATGCCAGCGCCGCGGCGTATGTGACCGCTGAGGCTTTGCAGCGTCGCTATCCCTGCCCCGCCGCGATGGAGGCGTGCTCCGATGTCGATTTGGGACCGGACGCCTTCGCCACCGGCCCGCGCGAACCGCCAGGTGATGGTCCCATCCGGCTGGTGATGGTCGGTTCGCTCGCCCAGCTCTACAAGGCTCCCGATGTGCTGCTGTCCGCGCTCGCGCTCGCTCGCCGCCGCGGCCTGGCGGTCGAGCTCGACCTCATCGGCGATGGCGGTTTCCGCCCACATCTGGAGCAGCAGGCGCGCAGCCTCGGCCTGGCCGCCCAGGTCCGTTTCTTGGGCCACGTGCCCGCCGGTACCGCGGTACGTGAACTCCTCGATCGGGCCCATGGTTTCGTGCTGCCCTCCCGCACGGAAGGCTTGCCGAAGGCGCTCCTCGAGGCGATGGCGCGCGCCTTGCCGTGTCTGGGCAGTCGCATCGGCGGGATCCCCGAACTGCTCGACGCTGAGGACCTGGTCGAGCCTGGAGACGTCGAGGACCTGGCGCAGCGGTTGAACGAGCGCTTCGGCGACGCCGCATGGATGCGCCGGGCCTCCCAGCGGAATCTGCAGCGCGCCCGCGAGTTCAGCGACGAGAAACTGTGCGAGCGGCGAACGGCTTTTTATCGCCGGGTCCACGACGCCACGGCGGCGCGGTAACACTCCGACCAGGCTCGCCACACCACCTCGCGAGCGAAAAGGGAGGTGACCTGTCGACGAGCCGCAGCGCCATGACCGGCAGCGAACTCCGGCTCGCTCAGGTAGCGGGCGAGGGCGTTCTCCAGAGCCCTCGCGTCATGGATCGCCACGAGTGCGCCGGTCATGCCGTCGGTGATGACATCGCGACAGCCTGGAATATCGCTGGCGACCGCCGGCAGGCCCATCGCTCCGGCTTCGAGCAGCACGGTTGGCAGGCCCTCGCGATACGTCGGCAGGACCAGCATCTGCATCGCCGCATACGCTGGACGGACCTCGCTGATGAAACCGGTGATGTGGACGCGCGGGTCCGTGCGCAGGGTCTCATGGTCGTCGCCGAGGACCGGATCGCCGGTCTCGACATCGCCGACGATGAGCAGGTGGACCGCCGGGAAGCGTTCGCGCAACCCACGCCAGGCCTGGACCAGTTCGCCGACGCCTTTGTCGCGGACCAGGCGTCCGACGAAGCCGACGACCGGAGCGTCGCCGGGAATTCCCAGAGCGCTCCGCAGGGCGAGCCCGGACGGAAGCCAGGCCGGGCGGGCGAACGCCTCGAGGTCGATGCCGTTGGCGCTGCCGGCGGCCGGGACGGCGACCTTTGCCGCTGGACACAGTCGATGTGCGAGCACCAGGCCGCGTAAGCCGGGGCCCACGCAGATCACCCGGTTCGCGAGCCGACACACCACGCGTTCGATGGTCACCAGCAGGGCACGCACGGGTCCGGTCACTGTTTCGAAACGCAGGCCGTGGATGGTGTAGATGCGGACCGGCACCCGGCAGAGCCAAGCCGCCAGCATCACCAGCATACCGGCCTTGGGAGTGCCGGCATTGACGAGGTGCGGACGTACGCGACGCAGTACCCGCACGATGCGCCACAACGAGGCGAGGTCGTTCCAGGGCGAGAGGCCGCGCTGCATCACCACCGGATGGAAGATCGCGTGCTGGCCGGCGACGATGGCCTCCGCCGGTTGGCCCGGAGCGCAGAGGAAGTGGACCTCGAACCCCTGGGCCTGCAGCCACGCGAGTTGACCCTGGAAAAACAATCCGCTCATCGGACTGGTCACAGCGATCAGCAGACGCGGGGGCTCCATGGCCGGGCATGGTCGTATGACCGAGGGAGTCCCGCAAGGCCACATGAAGCCGGTTGAGCCGCTGGCACCAGGCGCGAGCATCGCCCGCGTGCAATCACCCGCCCCCGGTCTTCAGCAGCATCGTGCCGTGCGTTCGTGGCGTAAGCGCAGCCTCGACGTCATCATCGCCGCCAGCGGGTTGCTCCTGCTGTGGCCGCTGCTCCTGGTCATCGCGGTGGCGGTGCGCAGCGGACTCGGTCGCCCCATCCTCTTCATCCAGGAACGGCCGGGCCTCGCCGGACAGCCATTCCGTCTGCGGAAATTCCGCACCATGCGCGATGCCCGCGATCGTGAGGGACGGGTGCTGGCCGACGCCGAGCGCTTGACGCGCCTCGGACGTTTCCTGCGCGCCAGCAGCCTCGACGAACTGCCCGAATTGTGGAACGTCCTGACCGGCGACATGAGCCTGGTCGGACCGCGACCGTGGCTGATGGAATACCTGCCGCACTACACGCCGGAGCAGCAGCGACGTCACGAGGTGCGCCCAGGCATCACCGGCTGGGCGCAGGTCCATGGCCGCAATGCCGCCTCCTGGGACGAACGGCTGCGCCTGGATGTGTGGTATGTCGAGCATTGGAGCTCGGGACTGGACCTCGCGATCCTGCTGCGCACGGCGTGGACGGTGGTGCGGCGGGAGGGCATCTCGGCGGCTGGCCATGCCACCATGCCGCGCCTCGATACCGCGCAGGCGGCTCGGGGAACGCCAGCGGTAGCCGCCACGTCTGCACCACTTTCAGGACCCCCTGTCATCGCCCTCGCATCAGCTGGTGACGACACTGACAAATCCTCGCAAAAACCAGGAAAATGTCCGTGATTTTGACAATTCCTGTCAAGAAGGATGGCGACTGGTTATTTGCAGGCCAGGTCGGCCTCCGTAATTTCGGCGATAGCCGCTGTCGCCCATCCGCTGTCAGTTCTGGAGCTGCCATGACCGGTCTCAACTTTCCTGCGCTGACGTCCGTGTTCAGAGCCCTGTCCATGGGCCTCCTCCTTCTGCTGACGGCGCTGCCGCTGATGGCCGCGCAGGACAAAGGCAAGGATCCCAAGGCCAGCGACGGCGTGCTGACGGTCAAGAATGGCCGCACCACCCTCGGTTACCTGAAAGCCACCGGCGACAAGGGCACGGTCCTGACCTACGAGATCGTCGCCCAGGGCAGCAAGGGCCGGGCAGCGCTCATCGTCGGCAACCGACTCGGCGCCGTCACCTTCTCGATGAATACCGGTGTCAATCCGCTCGGCACCGACCGCTTCACCTTCCGCGTCACCGACAGCAATGGCCGGGTCTCCAACACTGCCGCCGTCTCCATCACCTTCGTCAACGATACCGTGATTACCTGGCCCCAGCCGACTCCGATCACCTACGGCACGCCGCTCTCGACGCCGGCCACCGCCACCGCCGGCGGCGTGGTGGTTCAGGGCACCTTCGTCTACCAGCCGCACCTCGGCACCGTGCTCAACGCCGGCACCCGACGCGTCACCGCGGAATTCAATCCCGCCGGCGGCGGAGCCAAGCTCACCCGTGCGCTGAACGTGCGCGTCCTGGCGGCCACCCTGCGCGTCACCAGCAATGCCAGCAAAGTCTATGCGGCCGCACTGCCGGCGCTGGTTCCGGCCTACAGCGGCTTCGTCAATGGCGATACCGCCGCGAGCGTGCTGACGGGAGCGCCGACGCTGCGCACCACCGCGACCGCGACCAGCGCCGTGGGCAACCATCCCATCACCGTCACCCGCGGCTCACTGCGCGCGAATGGCAATTACACTCTGACCTATGTGAACGGGATCCTGGCGGTGACGCCGGCGCCAGCGACCATCACGCTCGGCTCGTTGACCCACCCCTACGATGGCAACGGCCATGCTGCCGGCATCACCACGGCACCTGCGAACCTCGCCACCACCGTGACCTATGCCGGCGGCACCGCCCTCCCCGTGGGAGCCGGCTCCTACGCGGTGGTCGCGAGCATCGCCAACCCCAACTATGCCGGCACCGCCTCCGGCACCCTCGTCATCACCAAGGCCAACGCCACGGTGACGCTCGCTGGCCTGACGCACACCTATGATGGCACCGGGCACGCCGCCGTCGTCACCACCACACCCGCGGGGCTCGGCCTGGTGGTGTCCTACAATGCCAGCGAGCTCCTGCCGCTGAACGCCGGTCGTTACGAGGTGGTCGCCTCGATCCTCGATGCCAACTATGAGGGATCGGGCAGCGACCACTTGGTGATCGCCAAGGCCCCGGCCCAGGTGATCTTCAGCGAACTCGCGCACACCTACGATGGCAGCGGCCACGCCGCGGCGGTCACCACGATTCCCGCCGGTCTGCCCTGCACCATCACCTACGACGGTGGCGCCGTGCTGCCGGTGGCGGCGGGGACGGTCGCGGTGGTGGCGAGCATCGACGCGCCGAACCACCACGGCGCGGCCAATGGCGCGCTCATCATTTCCCAGGCCAGCCAGAGCATCGCTTTCGCTGCGCTTCACGATGTCGAGGTGGGGGATGCGGCGCAGGTGCTGACGGCCACCGCCAGTTCTGGATTGCCCGTGACTCTCAGCGTCAGCGGACCGGCGGTGATCGTCGGTGGTCTGCTCGAGGTGACGGGCGCTGGCACCGTCACCGTCACCGCTTCGCAGGTCGGGGATGGCAATCATCTGCCCGCCCTGCCAGTCGTGCACACCGTCATCGCGAGCGAGAGTGGCGGCCTGGTCGCTTCCTATTTCGCCAACGAGACGCTCAGCGGTGCGCCGGTGCTGGTACGCACCGAGTCGCAGATCGACCATGACTGGGCAGACGGTTCACCGGCCCCGGGCGTGCCGATGAATTCGTTCAGCGTGCGTTGGGATGGCGAGATCCAGACCCGCTTCGATGAAGCCTACACCCTGACCTTCCGTACCGACGACGGTGTACGGGTGTGGCTGGATGGCGCCCTGGTGGTCGATGCGTGGAACCTGCGCAGCGTCGCCGATTCCGAGTACACCTTCAACGCCGTGGCTGGCCGACGCTACCGCGTGCGGATCGAGTACTACGAGCACACCGGCCTGGCGGTCGCCAAGCTGTGGTGGCGCAGCGCCAGCGAAGCGTCGGGCCCGATCCCGGCGGATAGCCTCATTCCCATTCCGCCGGACACCTCGGGTCCGATCGGTACCGGCAGCGGGCTGACGGCGTCCTATTTCGCCAACGAGACCCTCGCCGGCATTCCGGCGGTGAC
>JANPIY010000711.1:0-4650 GCA_031425255.1 Planctomycetota bacterium | reverse complement strand
CCCGGATCTCGACCGTGGCGGCATGCAGATGGAACGTGCTGGCGCCGAGCAGGAGGGCGAGTGCAGGAAGGAGCGTACGCATGGGCTGTCCTTGGACGATGGCAGTCGGTGATGGAGCCGCGACATGATACCAGCAATCGGGGGCTGACGTTTAGCCACTCTGGCGATTCCCGCCAGCAGGCCACGGTACAGGTGCCCGACCCAGACTTGCCCGGCCCCGGTCCGAGGCCTCGTTGTAGTCCTGGTGGCGAGGGCCAAGTTCGCGCTCGGAGCACGCTTATGACCATTCCCCTGTTCCTGGTCGATGCCTTTGCCGAGCGCCCGTTCCACGGCAACCCGGCGGCCGTCTGTCTGCCTGGGGAGACCGTGGCAGAAGGTTGGATGCAGGCGGTGGCGGGGGAGATGAACCAGGCCGAGACCGCCTTCGTGGTGCCGCAGGGGCAGGACTGGGGACTCCGGTGGTTCACCCCGATGGTCGAGGTCGACCTCTGCGGCCACGCGACCTTGGCCGCTGCCCATGTGCTGTGGAGCGAAGGCTTCCTGCCGCGCCGCCAGCTTGCGCGTTTCCACACCCGCAGCGGCCTGCTCACCGCCACCGCGCAGGAGCAGCGCATCGTCCTCGACTTCCCTGCGGTGGCGATGGTGCCGTGCGCACCACCCGAGGGATTGATCGGCGCGCTTGGCGTGCTGCCGATGTCGGTCTTCCGGGCTGGCCCGGATCTGGTGGTGGAGGTGCAGGATGCGCAAACGGTGATGGATGCGCGACCCGATCTGCCCCAGCTTGCGACCATGCCCGTGCGCGGCATCGCGGTGACCGCGAAGGGCGAGGTGGATTGCGATGTGATCTCACGGTTCTTCGCTCCGGCGTGTGGGATTCCCGAGGACGCGGTCACCGGCTCACTCCATTGCGCGTTGGGTCCCTTCTGGAGCCGCCGTCTGCGCCGGCAGGTGCTGCGCTGCCGGCAGGCCTCGGCGCGTGGTGGCCTGCTGGAGGTCGAGACGCGGGGTGACCGCGTGCATCTGACGGGCACCGCGGTGACCGTGCTGGCCGGCCAGCTGCGCTGACAGCGGACACCAGCGGCCAGCCGCCGTTGCGCAGAAGTGCCTCGCTAAGGTTGCGGGTTCCGACGCAAGCTGGGGGTCTGCCTTGCGAGGAATCCCCATGCTCAGCACCACTGCCGTCCTGGTTGAAACGCGTCCTTCTCTGCAACCCATCAACCCCACGGTGATAGCGGCGCTGCACCTGCTGGAGACCAGTGGCGCCCGCGACCTCGATGTCCGCTTGGTCGCACGCACGGTGGGGACCTCGGTCTCGCACCTCCATCGCTTATTCAAGGAGGCCCTCGGCACCAGCCCGCTGCGCTATGCGCGCGAGCATCTGATGCGCCAAGCCAAGGACGCCCTCGGCAACACCGCGCTGCCGTGTCGTGAGATCGCGCGCCGTCTCGGCTATGATGATCCGCTGTATTTCAGTGCGGTGTTCAAACGCGTGACCGGGATGTCGCCGCGCGAATTTCGGCAAGGGCTCGCTGCGGCTCGCGCCCCCGTCTGACATCGCGGCTGCGCCGCTCGCCGCCTGCGGCGGTCCCCGCGGGGCGCGGGGATCAGCCGGGTGCGACGCGGGCTGCGCCCGCGTGTCCCGCTGCGCGGGACCGAGCCTGGTCCCCGCTCGGGCGCGCAGGCGCCCTCGGGGGATCGTTGTTCGCGGGCTCTGCCCGCTACGCCCGCCAAGGGCTGCCGCCCTTGGATCCCGCCAGACATCGTTGTCGGAGGTCTTCCCCCTGGGACCGCCGGCTGCCAGCCGGCAGGGGCAATTTCTAGGTCGTGGTCGCGGTCTTCTGCAAATGCCTACCGCTCCCGGATACATCAGTGGCGGCTCGCGGGTGCGCCCGGGCATGGTGCATTGCACCATCTCTGTGCTGCCCGGTGAAAGGAGCTGCGGTCTGGTGACATCTGAAAGTGCGCCCTATGGTCATGAACTCCTGGTGCAGGCCGCGCACCATATTTCCAACGCACCGCCGTAGGGCCGGTATCGCTTCTCCCGGAGACTCGTCCGTGACCACCACGCCCCGTTCTGCCTGTCTGTCCCTGATTGCCGCTCTGGTCGGCTTGACTGGCGGTTCCGCCTTCGCCGCCGCCG
Organism: Planctomycetota bacterium; assembly: GCA_031425255.1. Classification (GTDB taxonomy): domain Bacteria; phylum Planctomycetota; class UBA11346; order UBA11346; family UBA11346; genus BOG-1363. The sequence goes on along the minus strand of JANPIY010000711.1, from coordinate 2,510 downwards.
AGCCGGTGGGGGAGGTGCGCTTCAATCGTGACATCCGGCCGATCCTGGCCGAGGCCTGCTTCCATTGCCACGGTCCCGATCCCGCGAGCCGCAAGGCCAAGATGCGTTTCGATCGCGAGGAGGATTTCTTCGCCAAACGCGAGGACGGGGTGGTGGTGGTGAAGGGCAAGCCGAAGGAGAGCCTGCTCTACCAACGCATCATGACCAAGGATGAGGACGACGTGATGCCGCCGCCGGACGCCCACGTCCAGCTCAAGCCGGAACAGAAGGAGCTTTTGCGGCGCTGGATCGAACAGGGTGGGAGCTGGCAGAAACACTGGGCCTTCATGGCGCCGGAGCGCCCCAGCGAACCGAAGGTGGTCAACGCCAAGTGGGTGCGTAATCCGATCGACCGCTTCGTGCTGGCCGGCCTGGAGGCAGCCAAGCTGTCGCCAGCGCCCGAGGCCGATCGCCGCACCCTCGCTCGGCGCCTCAGCCTCGATCTGACCGGCCTGCCGCCGACGCCGGCGCAGGTCGAAGCCTTCGTCGCCGATCAACGCGCCGACGCCTACGAACGGCTGGTCGATCAGCTGATCGCGACGCCACACTATGGTGAACACCGCGCGCGGTACTGGCTCGATGCGGCGCGTTACGCCGACACCCATGGCGTCCACTTCGACAATTACCGCGAGATGTGGCCTTACCGCGATTGGGTCATCAACGCCTTCAATACCAACCAGAAGTTCGACCAGTTCACCATCGAACAGCTCGCTGGCGACCTGCTGCCCAATCCCACCACCGCGCAGAAGATCGCCACCGGCTTCCACCGCTGCAACATCACCACCAATGAAGGCGGCACCATCGAGGAGGAGAACCTCGTCAGCTACGCCCGTGACCGCGTCGAGACCACCTCGTGGGTCTGGCTCGGCTTGACCGCCAACTGCGCGGTCTGCCACGACCACAAGTTCGATCCGATCTCGCAGCGGGATTTCTACGCCATGAGCGCGTACTTCCGCAACACCACCCAGAGCGGCCTCGATGGCAACATCAAGGACACCCCGCCGATCCTGGTGATGCCCAAGGACGCGGACCGCAAACGCTTCGAGGAGCTGCCGCCGTTGATCGAGGTGGCGAAGAAGGAGCGCGACCAGGCCACCAAGGAGGCGCGCGGCCGTTTCGACGCCTGGCTCGCGGCGGCGACCACCCAGACCTGGGATCAGGAGTTGGCCAAGGACCGCGCGCCGCTGCAGCGGTTGGCGCTGACCGGACCCGATGCGGAGGGCGTCCTGCATGGCAAGGCGGGCGACCGCGTGTTGACCGCCACCGTCGCTGCCAATGCCAAGCCGTTGGAATGGGATGCCAGCGGTCCCTTCGGCCCAGCAGCCAAAGTCCAGGGCGAGATGGCCATCACCTACCCACCCGAGGTCGGTGATTTCGAAAAGGACAAACCCTACTCGGTGAGCTGCTGGGTGAAGGTGGGCAAGGACACTCCGGACGGCGCGCTCTTCGGGCGCATGGACAACGAGGACGGCTTCCGTGGCTGGGACCTCTGGCTGCAGGGTGGCGAGTTCGCCAGCCACCTGATCCACCGCTGGAACGACGATGCGCTCAAGGTCCGTACCAAGGGCAATCAGGTGAAGCGGGATACCTGGCAGCATGTCTGCATCACCTACGACGGCTCGGCGAAACCCGCCGGCCTCAAGATCTACGTCGCTGGCAAGTTCAACGGTTCCGATACCGAAGCTGATACCCTCAAGAGCACCACGCGCACCGCCACGCCGTTCCAACTGGCGCGTCGCAAATCCACCGCCTTCACCAGCAACCTCGCGCTGCAGCACCTGCAGTTCTACGATCGGGTGGTCGCAGCCGACGAGGTCGCGCGCCAGGCCGCCACGCTCGAGGTGCGCACTCTGCTGGCGAATGCGCCCGATAAACGTGACCGCAAGGCGGCCGACCGGCTATTCGAGATCATGAACGATGCCGACCTGCCGCTGACGCAGGCGAGCGCCAAGCTGCAGGCCCTGGAGGCGGAGTTCAAGACCGTGCGTGAACGCTCGACCGTCACCCACATCCAGCAGGAGAAGGCCGGGTCGAAGGCCATGGCCTTCGTGCTCTTCCGTGGCGAATACGACAAACATCGCGACCACGTCGAGCCGGGCGTCTTCCAGGCGCTCCATCCGCAGCCGTCCGAAGCGCCGAAGAACCGTCTCGGCCTCGCGCAGTGGCTGGTCGCTCCCGACAACGGACTGACCCCACGGGTGATCGTCAACCGTCTCTGGCAGGAGTTCTTCGGCACTGGGCTGGTCAAGAGCAGCGAGGATTTCGGCATCATGGGCGATGCGCCGTCGCATCCCGAACTGCTCGACTGGCTGGCGGTGGAATTCCGCTCCGACTGGGATTATCGCAAGATGGTCAAACTGATCGTCACCTCGGCGGCCTACCGTCAGGCCGCGGTCGCCACCACCGCCAAGATCGAGGTCGATCCGGCCAACCGTCTGCTGGCGCGCGGTCCGCGCTTCCGCATGGACGCC
>JANPIY010000710.1:0-1651 GCA_031425255.1 Planctomycetota bacterium | reverse complement strand
AGGAACGCCCCGAAGCTCTGGCCCGACACCCCGGTGAAGGTGATGCTGATGGTCCCGGGAGGCAGACCTTCCTTGCCGTGACGTTTGGCGATCTCGCCGGAAAGCATGGTGCAGGCGGTGCGGTTGGAGTTGCGGATGGTCAGCGCGATCGCCACCTTCTGCTTGGACTCCAGCGCCGGCTTGGCCAGCTCGATGAGGGTGCGGTCGAGCACCTTGTCGATGCCGTGGTCCTGCTTGGCGATGCAGCGGGTGGCGACTTCGGGGCCGACCTTGGGCTTGGCCAGCATCTTGGAATAGTCCAGGCCCTTCGACTTCCAGTGCTTGATCGCCTCGTTCATCTCCAGCAGCTCGGTGCGGCCGACCAGTTCGTCGAGCGACTTCACGCCGAGTTGCGCCATCAGCTCGCGGACTTCTTCGGCGATGAAGGTGAAGAAGTTGACGACGTGCTCGGGCTTGCCGTTGAACTTCTTGCGCAGGGTCTCGTTCTGCGTCGCGATGCCCACCGGGCAGGTATCGAGGTGGCACTTGCGCATCATGATGCAGCCGGCGGTGACCAGCGCGACGGTGGCGAAGCCAAACTCCTCGGCGCCGAGGATGGCGGCGATCACCACATCGCGGCCCGTGCGCAGCAGCCCGTCGGTCTGGACTTTGATGCGTCCCCGCAGGTCGTTGAGCACCAGGGTCTGGTGGGTCTCGGCGACGCCGAGCTCCCACGGCACGCCGGCATGCTTGATCGACGACACCGGGCTGGCGCCGGTGCCGCCTTCGCAGCCGGAGATGGTCACCAGATCGGCGTGCGCCTTGGCCACGCCGGCGGCGACGGTGCCGACGCCGACCTCACTCACCAGCTTGACCGAGACGTTGGCCTCGGGGTTGGTGTTCTTGAGGTCGTAGATCAGCTGCGCGAGGTCTTCGATCGAATAGATGTCGTGATGCGGCGGCGGGCTGATCAGCGTCACCCCAGGCACGCTGTTGCGCAGCCAGCCGATGTACTCGTTGACCTTCTGGCCGGGCAGCTGGCCCCCCTCGCCGGGCTTGGCACCCTGCGCCATCTTGATCTGGATCTCGCTGGCGTTGACCAGGTAGTGCGCGGTGACGCCGAAGCGGCCAGAGGCCACCTGTTTGATCGCCGAGCGGCGAAGATCGCCGTTGGCATCGGCGACGAAGCGCCTGGGATCTTCGCCGCCTTCACCGGTGTTGGAACGCCCGCCGATGCGGTTCATGGCGATGGCCATGGTCTCGTGCGCCTCGGTCGAGATCGAACCGAGCGACATCGCACCGGTGCAGAAGCGTTTGAAGATCCCCTCCACCGGTTCGACCTGGTCGAGCGGGATGGGGGTGGTGCTGGTGAACTTGAACAGGCCGCGCAGCGTGCAGAGGTTGGCCGCCTGATGGTCGACCTGCCTGGTGTAGCGGCGGAAGGTGCCGCGATCGTTCGCCCGCACCGAATGCTGGAGCAGCGCGATGACCTCGGGATTCATCAGGTGGAATTCGCCGTCGCGGCGCCAGTGGTAGAAGCCGCCGCGATCGAGATCGCGGTTGCTGTCGACCAGCGGTGAGAACGCCACGCGGTGGCGCTTCAGGGATTCCTGAGCGATCTCCAGGACGCCGACGCCTTCGATGCGCGACTGGGTGCCGGTGAAGTACTTCT
>JANPIY010000709.1:0-2112 GCA_031425255.1 Planctomycetota bacterium | reverse complement strand
CCAGTTCCAATGAGAGTCAGGGGTCAGGGGTCAGCGATCCGGGGTCGAGCCGTGAACGCCGGTCTCCTCGTCATGCTCGTACGCCGCGTTGCTGATCACGGAAAAGGAGACTCCGGACCCCGGACGTTCTCTCCCGGCTTGCCACCTGCACCGCCTCCGCTCAACTCCCTGCGCTGGAGTCCGGCCGATGACCTATACACCGCTGGCGCTGGCCCTGGGCCATACGGCACGCAAACGCCGGATCCTCGATCCGTTGCAGAGCACCCGCCTGGTGGAGGTGCTGGCCAGTCGGGGCCTCAACGATCTCGAACGCGTGCGCCGCTGGTTGGCAGACGCCGACGGTATCAGCAGCACCCTGGCCAAGGAATTGCTGAAATACCTCGCCCGGCCGGAGCAGCCGCCCTTCGGCAGCCACCGGCCGCTGGCCCACCTCGCCTCCGGCGGCATGGGCAATGTCTGGCTGGCGAGCGACGCCGATCAGCAGCTGGTGGTGATCAAGACCATGCGCCGCGATCTCTCCGGCGCCGCGGAGCTGCAGGCGCGGTTCGCGCGCGAACAGAAGATCATGCAGGAGATCGACCACCCTGGGGTGGTGCGCTGTTTCGGTGGCGGCGAGGTCGAGGGCACGCCGTACATGGTGTTGGAGTTCATCCCTTGGGACGATCTCAAGGACCTGGCCGAGGGCCGCGGCCTGCCCGAGACCCTGGCCCTGACCGTGGTCCACCACGTCGCTGGCGCGTTGAGCGAGGCTCACCGCCGCCAACTGGTGCATCGTGACCTCAAGCCGGCCAACCTCTTCGCCCATACCGACGGCCAGGCCAAACTCGCCGACTTCGGCATCGCGCGCTCGACGGCGCAGACCTCGACCGTGCTGACCATGCAGGGTGCGCTGGTCGGCAGCCCGGCCTACATGTCGCCCGAGCAGGTCATCGGCGCCAGCTCGATCGACATCCGCGCCGATCTCTACGCCCTCGGTGCGGTGCTGTTCTTCGCCCTCACCGGCCACGAATGTTACCAGGGGCGTTTCCAAGACGTGCTGCATGCGCACCGCACCGCGCCGGTGCCCGACATCCGCGCGCTCAAGCCCGGGGTGAGCGCCGCCACCGCCGCGATCATCAGCCGCTGCATGGCGAAGAAGCCGGAAGACCGTTACGCCACGCCCGCCGCCTTGCTGGCCGCGGTCGATGCGGCGCTGACGGCGTTGGGCATCACCCCCGGCGCGGCCATGACCACCGCTGGCCTGGCGCCGCGCTCGCCGGCGACGCCAGCGCCGGATGCCCAGGCCACCGAGACCATGCTGGCGCGCATGCTCACGGGCGGCGGTTATCGCAAACGCGACAGCTACGCCGAGCTGGTGCGGGTGCCGACCCCCACCGGCTTCGCCGCCGTCACCGCCAACGACGAGACCGTGATCGCTCCCGGCAGCCACGGCACGCCGGCTCCTGGGGAACGCCTGGAAGGCGGGCTGGAGCAGGCCCTCGCCAGCCCGTGGGTGACGCTCGCGGGCCCTGGGGAGCGCGCCCTGCTGCTGTTCGCCAAGCCGCGGCTACTGCTCGGCAAGCTGCGCGAGCCGCCGGTCGACCTCTGCCTGCGCAACTACCCGACCACCACCTTCAAGGACGACTGCCTGAAGGTCAGCCGCCAGCACCTCACGCTGCACTACGACGTGGTGCGCGCCGCGGTGATGATCGAGGACGTCGGCAGCGGCAATGGCACCGCCCTCGATGGCGTGGCGGTCGCGCCCAAGATCAGCAAGACCCTCGATCACGGACACGACCATCAGGTGCTGATCGCCGGCGCGGTGGCGCTGACCATGCGTGCCCATCCGCGCCAGGGCGCGCGACAGCTGGAACTCGGCGGCACACCTCCCGCCAACGGCAGCGCGGCTTGCGGCCTCGACACCGACCACCTCTTCGACGCGGTCACCATCACCCGCGCCCGCAACCGTCCCGAACTGGCCTACGCCCTGGTGCTGCGCCGCCTGACGCTGGGAAACGAGGCGATGCTGGTTCCGCATGGCGCCAACGGCGGCGGCTCATGCACCGTCGCGTTGTTCAACGGCCGCTGGATCTGGCGCGCCAACGAACCAGGCGCGCCCTGGCGGGCGCTGAC